>JABJMI010000743.1 GCA_018659505.1 Planctomicrobium sp. | reverse complement strand
TGCGAGAAGACGAGCGACTTATGACCTTCTTCGATCAGCTCTTCCAACTGCGGAATAAGCGTGTCAAGCTTAGCGTATCCGTCATCTTCATTTCCTCGATCAAGCAACGCCGGATGGCAGGCTGCCTGACGTAAGCGGAGCAACGCTTCGAGAACGTGCATCCGGGTTTTGCCCATGCCTTGTTCTTTGACAAGTCCTAACAACGAATCGCGGTAATGATCGCGAAGTTCGTCGTACAGTTTCTGTTGCCGATCACCCATGCGACAGTAAATTGTTTCTTCGAATTTTTCGGGGAGATCCTTCGCAACTTCCTTCTTTGTTCTTCGTAGTACGAAAGGACGCACACCTGCTGAAATGAGCTTCCTAGACTTTTCATTTGCAGCGTCAGTTGCGTGAGACTTGAAGATGGAGCTTCGTCCGAGCATCCCCGGATTGAGGAATTCAAAGATCGACCATAAATCCCCAAGGTGGTTTTCAATGGGTGTACCACTCAATGCGATGCGATGATTCGCTCTAACTAATCTTGAAGACTTCGCTGCCTGCGAGGAAGCATTTTTGATTGTTTGTGCTTCATCCAGAACGGTATAATCAAACTGAATTTCCTTCAAGTCGAGTATGTCTCGACGTAATGTCCCGTATGTCGTCAGTACAATATCTGTCTTTGGGATATTCGGGAGTTCCGCCGCTCGGTCGGGTCCAGTGTATTCCAGGTAAGTCAGGTCGGGGGCGAACTTCTGAATCTCCTGAGCCCAGTTGAACATCAGCGACTTAGGAACGACAACTAATGAAGGCAACTTCTCTTCACGTTCTGCGATTCTCTCTTCAAACAAAGCGATCATCTGGACAGTTTTACCCAGACCCATGTCGTCCGCAAGACATCCGCCGAAACTGTAATCTTGCAGGAAGTGCAGCCAGCCGAGACCTTCTCGCTGATACGGTCGCAACTCTCCGTTGAAATGCTTTGGTTCGGTACGCTTCATCACTCCATCGAACGAGGCGAGTTTCGCCTTTAATTCGAGGTATCGCTCATCGAAGTCCACAAAATCCTGTGCGGACAGTAAAGCATCGACGATCCCGATTTGAGTTGTTGAGAACTTCAAACCTTCTTCATCCATGGTTCCCAAGCCAGCGAGGATTCCGTACTGCTGTAACCATTCTTCAGGCAAAATGCCAAGCGAACCATCGTCAAGTCGAATCGTCTGATCGCCACGCGTTAAGGCAGCCAAAAGTTCTGGTAAGTTCGCTTTCTTTCCATCGAAATCGATATCAGCGGTGAGCTCGAACCAGTCGATGCCGGAGCGAACATTGAACTTCACCGCTCCTGGTTGGCGAACTTCTTTCCCGTCTGCCTGTACTTCCCAACCAGCTGCGACAAGTTCCCGAACCGCTCTACCAAGTTCGTTGACCGGAATATCGAGATCATGCGCACTTTGACGATGGTCAACTAATCTTCGGAATCCGAGTTCGTTTAGTTTACCCCAGAAACCTGCTTCCTGCTTCTGATCGCGAAGCAAGCACCGTCCTTCGGCTCGTTGCACAATTGCCCATTGAACATTTGAGGCAGCGACTGTGGTACCAAGGTAATCGAATTGAACTTTTCCTTGAATTCGTTCGTGACGCCAACCGCGTTTGCTAGGTGACTTGAAGATGAGTCGAGGAGTTGGATCGGGACGAACTTCCTCCAACTTCAACTCTTCTGGTAAATCTAACTGTGGCAAAACGGGCATGTCGAGGAGCCAATCGACCAAGTCTTGCTGCTCTCCGTCTTTAGATATCAGTTGTTCACTTTTCAGGGTCGGAACCCAGTCGAACGCACTGAAATCGTCCAACTGATAGATCGCTTGCTCCGTGGCGATGAGACCTCCCGGTAACAAAAGCTTGCAGTCCTTGAGTTTTTTACGTTCGTCGTCCCGGCGAACTTCTCCACGAAGTTCCCAGGTTGCTTCCTGTTCATCCTGCTCCAGAACCAGACACAACTTCCACGGATTTTCATCCTCCCATTTCAGTGGAGTCCAATCTTTCTCTGGACTATTGAAATATCGAAGTCGACCTGATTTCGACATCAACGGCAATAACAATCCGCATAACTCATAAGAAACACGATAGCGAAAAATCGAAGTTTGAAATTCTGCCTGTTGCGCCATCCAACCGGTTCGCTCAGGTGTTCCTCCAGCGAGGAATGCAAGGATTCGCCGATCATCTGCGTGTTCAATTTCTTCAAGTCGTCCCGGTCGAAGCTTCAAGGGTTTGAGCTTTCCCCACTGACCGTTGCTGCGTCGCTGCCGTTGTGAGGTTTGAATTACAAGTTGCTGAGCTTGTTGACTTTCTGCGATATCAATCTCGAAGAAGATTTCTCTCTCTCGCGACTCCGCGTTTCCAGCCGCTTTATTCGAACCGGGCATTTCTGTCCGTAAAGACTGCAGCTTCACTTCCCAATCTCGCAGCTTGCGAGAAGTCGTTTTGGTTTCGGGTTCCCCGTCGACAGTCGGCGCGGCTTTGGCTCTTGGAGAAGACTTGAAGAGTTCCAGGCTGTCGAACTCGTCTTCGATTTCGTCCATCAAATGCGATGGAGTGTAAGTCGTATCCGCTGCGAACGGAGGAATATTCCCAGCGCGCGGGACTCCAGTGAGATAATCTCCTTCATCGACTGAAAGGATTGTCGCCCACAGGTGCTTGCATGCCGGCTCTTTTGCTTGTGCGTCACCGACACACGAGCAAAACATGCGCATTTCCCCTTCTAACCGACTGAGGTGCGTTTGGTATTCGACACCATCTCTGACGATTCCATGCAGATCGTCTGGGCTCACTCTTGCGATAGAAACTCGTTCGGCCTGGATATATGCCTGTCCACGAAACCGAACATCTCCACGGAATCGACTCTCTAGAAGCTGTGCCAACGACACAAACGCCTCCCTGCCTTAATGCAATGAGCATTTCTCACCAGACAATTCACACACATCTGGAGTTTCAATGCAACTTTTATATAGATGAATTTAATAGGCTGCACCCAAAATCGAGCGCAGCCTATAAGCCTACTCGAATCAGGAGTCACTTTGCCAGACTTCAGTCGAGAGAAATCTGAATCCCTCCCGAATTTGCCTGCGGCATCAGTCAAGAACGCATTATTTATTCGAGATTTCATGGTCAACTAGGATTTTTAAAGACTCGATGTATTAGCAAGATGCGATATATGCAGTCCGAGACCCGATCGAATGACAAGGAATTCATGTTGGAAGAGAAGTTCTTTTTGAAAAAATTGAATTATTTGAGAAATTGCCTGCCTTTTTCTGTCTCCTTTTTCGCCTTACTTAATAGGTGGGTCAACCTGACTGCGTCGGGCTTAACGGGCTTATTGTTCTTCCCGGTAAGAAGAGAGGTGGAAATTCGGGCTGCCCCATATTCTTGCCGGGAAGACTTTTCTTAGCAATCACGAAATGGTCGAACAGAAGGAAACAGAGAGAGCAGAGGATGAGAATCTCTGTTTCTTGGAACTGTTTTCGGGGCGATCATCCTGTGAGAGGTTAATTGAAAACAGATTTTCGCGAAGCGACAATCTGTGCTGAACATTTGCAATCGATATTCACAAAACGTCACTCCGTGACGAACCTCATGGAACGGGAAATCTCCCCTTGGGTTGAAAACACAAGGCTACCCTCAGAAGTGCCTCCGGCACAAAGTTTTCATAATCGAAACTTGCCGACGATTATAAAGTGGATTACTGGAGATTTTCACTTGTCGAGCAAATGATTTCTCTGCTTTCTCCGCGATCTCCTGTTCATTTTTCAAGGATAGATCGTGAACTGTCACGACTTTTCTTTCCGAAAAATTGCGATCTGCTCTTCCTATCACATCGTTACCAGAGTCACGCTCGTTGATCGAAGTCAGTTTTGCGGTTGCTATCGATGCTTCGCGCAACAGTTTAACAGGATGTTAAACACCTGGCACATCTTTAATTGAGTAATGGAGACAGGATGTCTGTGACAAAACGTAATGGAACAAAAATCATTCTTCCGCGTACCGGTCCCGATGAATTCTGGAAGTTGATCCACGATAATTTCGCATTTGAAGATGCCCGCAAGTGGAAGTACCTTGCCATGTTGGCTCTGCGAGAGAACGCTGGTTGGCCGCTTGATCGCATCGGCAATGTCTTCGGTCATCCCAAAGGACATGTGACTCGCTGCCTCGCGAAGATCAAGAAAGATCTCCGCGAAGAATTTCAATCTTCTCCGGAGTTCCTTGAACTCGATCCCGACTCGCTAAGTGAATGAATCGCGATGTGTCCCCCGGTGGATCACCGGGGGCTAAGTGGAAGACTCAACTTTTTTTCGAAGCCAATCAATGAAACTCGAATCTCTCCCAGTTACGAAACTGAAACCAGCTCCGTACAACCCACGTCTGACACTTAAGCCGGGTGATCAGGCATGGGAGAAACTAGAGCGGTCTCTCGATGAGTTTGAACTCGTTCAACCCATCGTCTGGAATCGACAGACGGAGCATGTTGTTTCAGGGCATCAACGCTTCGCGGTCTTAAAACATCGCGGAGCGAAGCACGTTGATTGCGTGGTCGTGAATCTTTCTCTGGAGAAAGAGAAAGCACTCAACATCACTCTCAATAACAGCGAAGTCGGTAGCGACTGGGACGCTACGAAACTTGTTGACATTGTCGGTGAGTTGCAATCGTTGCCCGACTTTGATGCAACACTTACCGGCTTTGATGAACAACAACTGCGTGATCTGGTCCTCGCTCCAGCGGTTGATGATTTCGATGGAGGCAACGAGCAGATCGACGATTCGCTTCATCGCGTTTCGCTTGAAGTTCCGAATGAAGTATGGGAAGAGGTGAGCGATTTATTAAACGAGATACTAAGCGTCTATCCGTCAGTCCGCCTGCATCATCAATAGTTCATACCTGTAGGGCAGGCTGCCATCTAATGCCGTCTACTTTCTCTTTACTCCGAAGGAGTTTCAGCCATTAGCCGGTGAGTTGAGCGCAGCGAAACCACCGGTTTGTGGATGTCCAGCGAGTGCATCCTGAAGGGATGCCAGCAAACGCGGTGGAAGTGATTCCCTTGTTTCTTTTGCGGTAGTATTCAACTTAAAAGTGTCATCCCTCCAGGATGATGTGACTGATATAGACTTATTCCGGTGGTAACGCTGCGCTCACCACCGGCTAATCGCTACGACCCCGCCGGGGTCAAGTTCACACAAAGTAGATGGCATTGGGCTCCCGCTTGCATTGCTACGGCGTCACTGGCAGGGAGGACCCTGCCCGAAATAACTTATAGTCCTTACCAAGGTTCTTCATGCAAATTTCGGCTCAACATCAGTTCCTTCCCAAAACAAACTCAGTCCGTGCATCCATGGTGATGGACAACTTTGGGATCGACTTTGAACAAGGTTCACACGTCATCGCTGACGAGATTGATCTGCCGATTGAACAAGGTCAAATCGTTGCATTCACCGGAGAGAGTGGCTCGGGAAAATCGACTCTCATGCGAACGGTTCGCTCTGAATTAACCGAACAGGGTCAGACCACGATCTCTCTGGATGAAGTTTCCCTCGGCGAAAAAATACTTGTCGATTCAATCGAGCTTCCATTTGAAGAGACGCTGCAAATCCTCTCAGCCTGCGGACTCGGTGAAGCGCATCTCTTATTGCGAACTCCACAAGAACTCTCCGACGGTCAGCGATATCGTTTCCAGTTAGCGAAAGCATTTTCCACAAAGGTCGATTGGATCATTGCTGACGAATACACAGCCACGCTCGATAGAACGCTGGCAAAAGTGGTTTCTCTGAATCTGCAAAAGTTGAACGTCCGCACGAACAGCGGGATTCTTGTCGCGACCACTCATGAGGACATTATCGACGACCTCGCTCCACATTTGCAGGTTCGCTGTTTCATGAATGGTTCCATCGAATTGATCCAGGCAGTTGACGCTGATCGTAAAAAAAAAGATTCTCGCTGGCAGACGAATTCTGGGTCTCACCGGCCTCCAAAGCCGACTGGGCGTACTTCGCTCGGTGGCATTATCGCAGCCACGAAATCGGCTTCATCCGTTTCATGACTCTTCTTTGGTGTGGAGAAACACCCATTGGGATCTGTGTCTTTAATACCGCTCCTAAAACTCTCTCGATGCGAAACAAGTTCTTCGGTCGATCCGGGAAATGGGATCGTCTTTCAATGAGAACGCTAAACAAACAACTTGTCATGCTCTCGCGAGTCGTGATTCACCCGACGTTTCGCGGGGCAGGGATCGCCAAAGAGTTTGTGCGACGATCTTGTGAACTCAGTGGTTCACCGTGGATTGAGACACTGACGCAAATGGGACACATCAATCCCTTCTTTGAGCGAGCTGGTTTCACGAAAGTCGGGACCTCGCAAAACAATCAACGCTCACGAAATTTACATTCTAAATTGTACGGAAGTCGTCAAAACTATGCCGAAGAAAAAGGCCTCATCTCTCAACAAACGTTCAACAAAAGCCGCTACTCAAACCCGATCTACTACATCTTCGACAACCGCCAAAACTGCAAAAAAGAAGTCCCCTCGAAAGAAGAAATCTCCAGCGAAGAAACAACCTGAGCAGCCCGTTGATGTTCCCAGAATGGAACAACCTCAAACCTCAGCCGCTTCGACTGCTACCTTCCTGAAATCAACAGAGGCTCCGCAAGCACTCTCGGAAGAAATTCAATACGCCTACATTACGTTGCTCTCTAAAGGTGCCTCACCCGCAGCGGCGTGTTCCCAGTTAGGAATTCTACTCGCGGAGGTGATTTGGACGCTCGAACAGGTTCCTGAATTCGCCTCGATGGTAGAGCGTGTGCAGGAACTTCTTAGTCAGAATGTCGCTGCCGCACTCTATCGATCCGCGATGGAAGGGAGCGTTTCTGCTCAGAACAATTACTTGAAAGCCTATCCTCCTCCGGGTACTTCACTAGAGGAAGGCGCAACTACGGGCGATTCGATGACTGATCTAGAACTCGACCTGACTGAGGAAGAACTCATTGAATATCTTAAAGCCGAAGCAACGGCATTCCTTGCAGAATTTGATCAAGAACGTCCGCCAACTGAGAATGCGCAACCAACCGGCTGAGTTTCGCAACAATCTCATTTTGCCAACGGACGAGCAGATTGCCTTCACTGAGTGTGTACAAACCTGGCAACAAAGTGATTTGGTGGCACTCGATCCTGCTTGGCAAGAACTTGCCGGTCGTCGTAGAAAAGGACCGAAGACAATACGACGAGCATATATCGAACGACCCCGAGGTCATTCGAAAACCTCCGACATGGCGATGCAAATTGCCTGGATACTATTGGCAGCTAAAAAGCCTCTCATTGGACTTGCAGCTGCAGCCGATCGAGATCAGGCGAACTTCATCCATGACTCATTACTTCGACTTGCGAAATCAAATGTCGAACTGGTGAATGACCTGAAGTTTGTACAGCACGAAGTTCGCAATCAGCGAACTGGGAGTCGCCTTGAAGTGATCTCATCAGATGTGAAAAGCTCTTACGGTGCGCTTCCCGATTTCGTGATCTGTGACGAACTCAGCCATTGGGAAAAGCCTGAGATGTGGTACTCGCTGCTCTCTTCCGCAGCTAAGAAACAGGCTTGTGTGTTGACGATTCTCACCAACGCCGGCGTCGGCAAAGGTTGGCAGTGGGAAATTCGTGAACATGCCTGCCAAGACCCTTCGTGGTACTTTTCATCCTTAGATGGTCCTCATGCTCCATGGATCACCGATGACTGGCTAGCAGAACAAAAGGCGTTACTGCCTGAGCCGGTCTTTGAACGCTTATGGATGAACCGCTGGCAGCATTCCGACGGCAACTTCGTGACACTCGCTGAGGCTGAAGCCTGTCGTTCAGAAGACCGTTTCTATCAACTCGAAGGTCAACCAGGGCAATACTACGTTGCCACAATCGACTACGCTGAGAAGCTTGATTTTACTGTTGGCTGCGTGTGTCATCGTGAAGGCGATAAAGTCATCGTCGACCGCATGGATGTCGTGAAACCATCACCATCGCGACCGACTCAAATCAGTTGGGTGCAAGAC
>JABJMI010000742.1 GCA_018659505.1 Planctomicrobium sp. | reverse complement strand
TGCAACGCCGATGAAAGCGAACCTGGCACATTCAAGGACCGTGAAATCTTGCGACACGCCCCGCATCTTGTCATCGAATGCATGGTACTCGCAGGGCTCACAATCGGTGCAAAACAAGGCATTGTCTACATCCGGCATGAGTACGGTCCCGAGCAAAAACAGCTGCAACGTGCCATTGATTATGCTTATGAACTAGGAATTCTTGGAGAGAATGCTGCCGGATCAGGACAGCAGTTCGAACTCGAAATTTTCGTTTCCCCCGGCGGATATATTCTTGGCGAAGAAACGGCACTTCTCGAAGCGTTGGAAGACAAACGCGGCGAACCCCGCAATAAGCCCCCCTACCCCGGAACGGTCGGTCTCTGGGGACAACCGACTCTTATCAATAATGTCGAAACGTTCGCGGTCGCTCCTGGTATTATTCGCAATGGTCCCGCGTGGTGGGCGGAGCAAGGTGTAGGCGAATACGAAGGACTGAAATTTGTTTGTATCTCCGGCGACGTCAATTCTCCTGGAGTCTTTGAAGTTCCGATGGGGACGACATTCGCTCAAGTCATCGAGATGGCTGGCGGTATTCGGGAAGGAAAACAAATGAAAGCCTTCCTTCCCGGGGGAGCGAGTTCTCTCTTTCTGAAACCGGAACATCTCACGACTCCGATTGATTTCCCAGCTGTTAAAAAAGCGGGAAGTATGCTCGGCACGGGGGCGATCATGGTCTTTCATGAAGATCGTGATTTATATGAGATCGCGACAAATATCACTCGTTTCTTTCGCAATGAATCGTGTGGGAAATGTGTCCCTTGCCGGATCGGTAGTGAGAAAGGCGTCACATTATTGGAAGGTGTCTCCGCCGGAAACTATCCCGCCAGTCAACTGGAAATCCTCGACGACCTGCATGAAACGCTGTTAGAGACCTCAATCTGCGGACTCGGACAGGTCGCACTTGCACCTGTGCTGTCGATGCTTAAGCAATTCCCAGAGGAGATCCCCAATCATGTCAATTGAGACAGCGACCGCACAGTCAGTTGAACTAACAATCGATGGTCAAGAAGTCAGCGTTCCAGCCGGCACAACAATCTGGGAAGCAGCCCGCGATCAGGGAATCGATATCCCGGTACTGTGTCATTCAGAAAGAATGGACCCAGTTGGTGTTTGCAGAATGTGCGTTGTCGATGTTGGTGCGCGAACACTTGCACCATCCTGCATGCGCGAATGCGAACCGGGACAGACCGTTGAAACGAACAACGAGAAAGTGAACAAACACCGCAGCATGCTCACCTTACTTTTGCTGAGTGATTATGAAGAAACCGAAACAGAGGACGATAAAACTCTTCCGAAAAACAACTTGTTGACTGAGCTTGGTCAGCAGTACGGATTGATTGATGAAGCTGGAAGTTCTGTCAATGAGACCCTTTCGCTCTTTCGTGAATTTCGAACTGAGACACCAAAACAACACGATGATTCTTCTCCCGTGATCTTTGTCGATCATCAAGCGTGTATTATGTGTGATCGCTGTGTTCGTGCCTGTGATGAGATTCAATCGAATGATGTCATCAGTCGCACAGGAAAAGGCTACACTGCACAAATCTCCTTCGATCTCAATAACTTAATGGGTGAAAGTACTTGCGTTTCCTGCGGAGAATGTGCAGCCGCCTGCCCGACAGATGCGTTGACTCATAAGGCAAATGCGAAGTCGGGTTTTAAAGTTAAACTCCCGATCGCAAATGTAGATAGCGTTTGCCCCTATTGTGGTGTTGGTTGTTCAATCACCTATCAGAAACAAGGGAATTCGATCATCAAAGCGGATGGTCGCGAAAGCCCGGTGAATCATGGTCGCTTGTGTGTGAAAGGTCGCTATGGTTGGGATTACACCATGCACCCGCAACGACTCACCATGCCGCTCATTCGCCGCGAAGAATACTACCCGAAGGAGGCACTCTCCGCAGAGGTGAAAACTTCAATCTCCGGCAAGAAGAAAAAGCCGGGTGGAATCGTCACCGATGAAAATGTGTATGCAGCATTTCGCGAATCGACATGGGACGAAGCACTCGATCTTGTCGCATCAAAGTTGCTTAACATTAAAAGCGAACACGGTGGCAACGCACTGGCAGGTTTCGGTTCCGCAAAATGCTCGAATGAAGAAGCGTTTCTATTCCAAAAATTGATCCGTGCCGGTTTTGGAACCAACAACATCGACCATTGTACGAGACTCTGTCATGCCTCGTCTGTCGCTGCGCTTATGGAGACAATCGGTTCTGGTGCGGTGACGAACGTCTTCGCTGATGTCGAGAACTCCGCTGTCTGTTTAGTGACAGGTTCCAATACAACTGCAAATCATCCAGTGGCAGCGACCTTCATTAAAGAAGCCGCGGAACGCGGGACGAAATTGATCATCGTCGATGTCCGCGACCATGATCTCACCCAATACGCAACACACTTCGCGCAGATCAACCCCGGCAGCGATGTTGCATTTTACAATGGCGTCATGCACTGCTTAATTCGAGATGGATTCATCGATGAAAAGTATATCGACGATTTCACCGAAGGGTTTGCAGAGCTCAAAGAACTCGTCATGACCGACTGGTCACCGGAGCATGCCTCGACAATTTGTGGCATACCTCCGCATGAAATCGAAGCGATTGCCCACACCATCGGAGAAGCGACCCCCACTGGAGATGCCGGCAGCATGCTCGTCTTTTGGGGCATGGGGATCTCACAACATACTCACGGGACCGATAACGCTCGTTCACTGATTTCACTTTGCTTACTCACCGGTAACGTCGGGAAACCAGGCTCAGGACTTCATCCTTTACGTGGTCAGAATAATGTTCAGGGTGCGAGTGACGCAGGTCTGATTCCAATGGTCTTCCCTGATTATCAATCGGTCACGAATGACGAAATCCGGAACAAGTTCGAACAACGCTGGGGAGTCGAACTCGATCCAAACCCGGGATTGACCGTTGTCGAGATCATGAAGGCGGCACTCGCGAAAGAAATACGCGGGATGTACATCATGGGAGAGAATCCGTTTCTCTCTGATCCAAATGCGAACAAGGTCCGTAAAGCTCTCGCGAATTTAGACTTCTTGGTGGTACAAGATATTTTCTTAACGGAAACTGCAGAGTTCGCAGATGTCATTCTCCCGGCGAGTACCTTCTTTGAGAAAACAGGAACGTACACCAACACTGACCGTCGCGTGCAGTTGGGACGAAAGGTTCTCGACTCTCCCGGAGAGGCAAGACTCGATTGGGAAATCATTTGTGAAATCGCAAATCGTATGGGCTGCGACATGAATTACAGCGATGTCGCAGAAGTCTTCGACGAGTTCGCTTCTCTGACTGAGAATTACTCGACTCTTAGCCATTCTGCTTTGGGGAACACAGGCAAACTTTGGCCCTGCAAAGATGCTGAGACTAGCGATGGAGAGCAAATCCTTTTCGGCGATGGATTTCCGACAGCGAATAAACGGGGGAAATTTGTCCCATGTGCTTATGAACCAGCGAAAGAATTACCAGATGAAGAATATCCGCTCGTGCTGACGACTGGACGCGTCCTTGAACATTGGCATACCGGCAGTATGACACGTCGCAGCGACGCGCTGGATGCAATTGAACCGGTAGCGTTCGCAGCCATTCATCCAGAAGATTTGGAGATCAATGGAATCGAGAATGGTCAGCAGATTCGAGTTTCATCGCGTCGAGGAGAAATCGAACTAGAAGCCCGCAGCGATCACACTGTCGAACCAGGTTCCATCTTCATCCCCTTCCACTTCCGCGAAGCTTCCGCAAATATCTTGACGATTGACGCTTTAGATCCTTATGGGAAGATTCCGGAGTTCAAGTATTGTGCGGTTAAGATTGCTGCCACAAAGTCGTCACTTGCACATTAAAAGTATCCTTCGAAATTTTGATTTTTATCCAAACAGAGTTCAATCTGTCGGCGTATTACAGGTACTATTCGAATATGTTTATAATCAGATACTAATAGTGTAAGCCTTCATGATTCGCGGAACGCTGACTCTCCTAAATCGATCCATTCGTGGGGATGCCCTTAAATCACAGTCGCATGTCGTGCGTCTGATCAGCATTGTGATCTTGCTTCTATTCTTATTAGCAGCTCATGTCCGCTCAAGTGATTACTCCGCCCCTGGGCTTGAGTTCTTCCGATCTATTGCATACCTCGGAATTGCATTGATCTCTCTGGCTGGGATTGGTCATTTTTCAAACTCGATTACAGAAGAGAAAGAAGAAGGAACACTCGGGCTGTTGCTTCTGGCGAACATTTCTCCCTTGGCAATTCTATTAGGTAAGTCAACAAATCGTGTTCTTTCAACAATCCTGATTTTTGTCGCTCAATTTCCGTTTGCACTTCTCGCGATCACGCTGGGCGGGATAACGATCTCACAAATTTTTGCGACCTACGTTGCTCTGGCCGGGTTTCTATTTCTCATCGCTAACTTGTCACTCCTGGCATCAGTCATTTCACGAAAGTCGAGTGAAGCATCCGCAATTGTATTGCTATTGATTTTCCTTGTTCTAGGAGCATCCCCTGCCATTGCAAATACGGTCAGTCAATTAGTCAATCTGCAATTTCTATCAAAATCAGGCAATGTCGTGCATGTGGTCGATCGCATGGAAGCACTTCACTATCGTGTTTCAGTTACGAAGCAAATCTCAAGAATCTTTGAGCCGAATGGTTCTTATCACATCTTTAGTCAGCAATTAATATTCTCGATGATTATCGGGTTCATATTGTTTTCTCTGGCGTGGATTCGCTTCAGCAAAATTGTTTGGAGTCCACATCAACTCGAACCGCATCGAGTGACTCATTCTTCAGAGAAGAAACGTTGGTCTATTTTAATTAGCCGTCCTTGGAAACTTGCGAAGGGGTGGAAAGATTTTTATTTCCTCGCTGGTGGTCCCACTTTAATTCTGCTGAAGCTGATTTTTCTTCCATTATGGATCTATCTATGTTTTGACTATACGAATGAACTCAGAAGGTTTGCTGAGGTAGACGGAGGACAATTTGCCCGTGATTCTTTGTTAATCATTCTAGTTGTGGAAGTTCTTTTGTTCGCATCGCAGTTCTACCACACCGAACGAAAACTTGGCACGCTGCCGACGCTGTTGATGCTGCCGCAATCGGTAGGGCAGATTTCCTATTCCAAACTTTTAGGTTGTGTGATTGCGATCATCCCGACAGTGATTGCACTTTTGATCACCGAGTATTTCGTTAAAAGAATCGGTCACGGAGAATTGGTTGTCTACAGTCAAAAGATGGTGCTTGGCATATCATTATTGATAATCATGAGCCACCTCACCGTGCTTTGCTCCCTGATCGCCAAATGGGGAGCCTTACCAATGGCGGTCGGTTTAACTCTGATTGTCGGAATGGTGGTCACGCCATTTGTCGCCGGTGCGATGAATTTAATCGCCTCAGCGGATCAGGGAAGTCTCGCAGAGATAAGTCCAGTCCTATACGCGACCGGGATATTCATGGCAGGCACTCAACTCGAAATCGCCCGCCGATTAAAGCTGATAGCTGGAACTTAAGTGCAAAAAAAAACTGCGAGAACCGAAATCTGTATTCGATTCTCGCAGATGTAAATTTTCGTCAATCGATAGTGCAGATTCACGCCCAACCGTGTGCGTCTCGGACTTCGATCATTTTGGCGAGGATTGTGTTCCAGATTTCTGGAGTCTCTAACATAGAGTT
>JABJMI010000741.1 GCA_018659505.1 Planctomicrobium sp. | reverse complement strand
TGGGCGGTCACTAACTGCTGCTTCGATGAGAAATTCTTAATGGTCGCAGTGACGTTTGCGTTCTCACCGATAAAGATGTGATCTGAATCTATGCTTAAGTCGGTAAGAGCAATGTTAGCTTGATCATCTCCAGCGACATCAATCAGAGAAACCTTGGCAGTTTGGGAGAATTGCTCAAAGCGAGCATTCAATTCGTACTCTGCACTCCCTCGATATTGCCAATCGTGGGAGGAAAGGTCCGTCCAAAACAAAACTTCATTCTGTGTTCCCGGAAATTCCTCGATGAGATGAGTCGCTCGCTGCATCGTCTCTAGTAGATTTGCGCTCTGACTTGATGGCGACAATTGTACAAGTTCATCAATGAGAAGTTTTGCGTCGTAGGTAGGAATTCGAAAGCGGATTGGGGTTTCGTCAGATCCATGCAGAATGAGTTGCCAGGAATCGCCGGGTGAACTTCGTGAGACGAGCGATGTGATTTGCCGTCGCACTTCTTCAAGACGAGATTCTCCATTTCGATCTGCTCCCATGCTCATCGAAACGTCCACAATTAACAGGCGATGCACATTTTGTGTTGAATTCGTGGGGACTCCTGCAGAATCGATTCGCGGGTCAGCTGCCGCTAAAATAATCAAGCACAGAATCGCCATCCGTACAAAGAGTTGAAAATAAGATTGGACTTGCAATTGTGCTCGCTTGCGCTCAATCACCTTCTTGAGAAATCGTGTTGCCCCCCAGTGTTCAACGACCGGTTTACGACGCAACAACAGGTGAATCGCAACCGGGATCGCGATCGCGACCAGCCCCCATAAAACACCAGGATTCGAAAAGAGATAGCTCATTGATGAACGGAATATTATCCAAATATAAACGGTTTCACACAATCAGTTTTCACTGATTTTCTATCCAATCGTTCACTTGATCTTCCAGTATGTCTAATGTGACCGCTCCATTCTCGAGAATCACATGATGAAACTCTCGTATATCGAAATTATCACTCAGTCGCTCTTCGCTAAGCTGCCGCAATTCCTGAATTTTCAATTCTCCGATTTTATAAGCGAGCGCTTGTCCTGGCCATGAGATGTAGCGGTCGATTTCATTTTCAATATCATGAAGAGACTTAGCTGTGTTCGCAGCGAAGAAGTCTATCGCTTGTTGACGAGACCAACGCTGGTGATGGATGCCCGTATCGACAACCAATCGAACTGCGCGCCACATTTCGTAAGTTAATTGACCGAACTTTGAATACGGGTCTTGATAGAGTCCGAGCTCGCTTCCGAGGCTTTCAGCATAGAGTGCCCAGCCTTCTATGTACGCAGCATATCCACCGTAACGACGGAACTGCGGAAGTTCGTCCAGTTCTTGAGCTAGGGCAATCTGCAAGTGATGACCCGGGACTGCTTCATGCAGCGAGAGAGCTTCCATTTCATATTTCGGACGAACTTCGGGACGAAATAAATTCACAAAGTAAGTCCCTGCACGCGAGCCATCTGATGAAGGACGACGGTAATAAGCAGTCGTCGTGTCCGGTGCGAGTTGAGGTGGAATCGGTTCCACCCCATACGGAATTCTCGGCAACTTCTTGAATAGCTTCACCAGTTGTGGATCGATTCGTTTGCAGACAGCAAGATACCCTCGCAGCAGGTCATTACTATTATCAAAGTAGAACTGCGGATCAGTTCTGAGGTACTCTAGAAATTCATCAAATGAACCTTCGAACTCTAAATCGTTAATGATCTGTTGCATCTCTGCACGAATACGTTTGACCTCCGCCAATCCAATTGAATGAATTTGTGTTGGCGTTAACTCTGTCGTCGTGAACTCTTTGCATCGCAGCGAATACAATGAATCTCCCTGCGGCAATTGCCAGACACCCACCTGTCCCAGCGATGCAGGCAGATATTCCTCTTGGAAGAACTTGAGGAATTTGAGATAGCTCGGGATGATGTTTTGTTCGATTGACGCAATGGCTTCTCTGCGTAATCGTTTCTTTTGAAGTTCGCTGATCGAATCCGGAATCTTAAAGAACGGTTTGTAGAAGAGTTGCCGCTTCGGGCTGCTGACGATTTGTTTTTGAATTTGTGCAGTCACCCGTTGCATGACGACTTTCGGATGAAGAATGCCTGCCTTGGCACCTTCCCGCATCAGGTGAATTGTCTGGTCCATGTACTCGGGAAAAGAATTCATCCGAGCGAGCCAATCATCGAAATCTTTTAATTTTTCAAAACGAAGTGCGTCTGCAAGCGAACCTTGGTCCTGGATTCCCCCTCTCTGATTGAGAGGAACCAGATACCAGCGGAACTGGTGTGCAGCGACCTTGATCTCATATTCACGACGAAACAGTCTGTAGTTAATCTGGTCTGCATCGCTTAGCTGTTCAACTGCAATCTTTTCCAGTTGCTGTAAGACCTCAACATCTTTTTGATGCGACTTTTCAATCGCATCCAGGGAAAGATCAGCCCATTGAGAGTTGAATCTCCGATCCCCCAGCGATGATGCCCACGTTGGGTTTTCCTGCATCGAACGCTCCCATTCCGAATTAATCAGAGCTGTCAAATGCTCGCTCTGAGCATCTGCCTGAGTCGAAATGGTCACCAACACGACGAAAACCAGAATCATTGATTTCATCTTTATTCCTATTATGGATCTGCAATTTCACATATCAGTTTTATAGCAACTGACGAGTTGAAAATCTTTGAACGAAGATGCCTTCCCCACACAACGCAGTTCTTTTTCTTCTTTGCACACTATTTTTTTATGCGAGAAGACTATGATATCTCTGCCCACTTCGGGCTCACAACTAAAAGGAAACTGATTCTATGACGAATCTTGCCAATAAAATTATTGAATTTGTACAACGCCCCAATTATCGCCCGATGAAGCCTAAGACGCTTGCGAAGAAAATGGGCGTCACCAAAAAGAAAACCGCGAAGTTCGACGCCGCACTCGAAGAGGCTCGCCAAGCAGGTGAAATTCGCGTCGCTGACAGTGGTCGCATTCAGGCGAAAGCTCCCAAAGGCTCATACCTGGGAATTGTTCATCGTGTCAAAAGTGGCGACGCCTATATTATTCTCCGA
>JABJMI010000201.1 GCA_018659505.1 Planctomicrobium sp. | reverse complement strand
TCCTCGAAGCGGAATCCCATTCTAATCAAGCCGGAGACTACGACATACTCGTCGTGGACGCCTTCAGCAGCGACTCCATTCCCGTGCATCTGATGACACAAGAATGCCTCAACATCTATCGACAACATTTAACGGACGACGGAGTCTTGGCGTTTCACATTACGAATCGGTTCCTCGACCTAGAACCGGTGCTCGGTCAACTCGCAGACCACAATGACCTACAGAGCATGATCTATCGCAACTATCCGGAATCGGGAGACGCCATCAACGGAGAGACCGGCGAAACAGTTTCCTTCTGGGTGTTACTGTCAAAGGATAAGAGTGACCTGAGAATGGATCTCACAGACGCAAAACTTCAACCAGTTCGATTCAACCGAGAATCTCGACTCTGGACAGACGATTACACGAATATATTGAGTGTCTTCCAGATTCGGTTTTAAGTTTTTTTGAGACTTCTTCTCGTGTGCTGAAGGAATGCTGAAGTCAATCTAAAATTCACCTCAACAATTCGGTCTCGCGGCATCACCAAATTATCACTTCCACACATTGAATACTCAGAGAAGCAATCCCTTGACGGCATGTCCAATTTTGAACCTGCAATCTGGACTGCCCGCTCCGACTATTTAGTTTGGTCCCGACGGGCTTTGTCTGAAATGTCTTTGCGACACCAGGCGCCTTGCCAGCGGATACATTTGACTGCTTCGTAGGCTCGTCGTTTGGCTTCGGAGAGATCTTGTCCGAGTGAGGTGACTCCGAGGACTCGACCTCCGGAGTTGAGAACGTCTTCTCCCTCGAGTGTTGTCCCGGCGTGAAAGACTTTTGTCTCGGGGAGTTGATCTGCTTCAGCGATTCCTCGAATAGGATGCCCTTTCGAAATCTCTCCCGGATACCCTTCAGACGCCATTACGACGCAGACCGCTGAGCGTTCGTCCCATTCCAGATCGGGCAAATCTTTAAGTTTCCCTTCAGCAGCTGCATAGAGGATTTGATAAAGATCAGACTTTAATCGCATCAAGACCGGTTGTGCTTCGGGGTCGCCGAGTCGCACGTTGTATTCGAGAACTTTCGGTCCCTGGTTTGTGAGCATGATCCCTGCGTAGAGAACGCCTTTGAACTCCGCTTTGTTCTGACGCATTGTGTGTACGGTCGGGATTAGAATTTTTTGGATCACTTCATCGATCAATTCCCCTGTTGCAAATGGAGCCGGAGTGTAGGCTCCCATGCCACCGGTGTTTGGTCCCATATCACCGTCGTGTGCAGCTTTGTGATCCTGCGCTGGTTCAAGAGTGACGATCGTTCGACCGTCGACGAGTGCCAGGACTGAGACTTCTTGACCTTTCAAAACTTCTTCAATAATAATTTTCTTACCGGCATCACCGAAGAGTTTGTCAGTCATCATTTGATGAACCGCCTGAATGGCGTCTGCTTTATTGAAGCAGACTGAAACTCCCTTTCCAGCTGCGAGACCGTCCGCCTTCACGACAAACGATTCTTCTTCTCGCTCTTGAATGAACTGAACAGCGTCCGTCGCATCTGTGAAGACCCAATAGTCCGCTGTCGGGACATTCGCTTTTCGCATAATGCTTTTACAAAACGCCTTGCTTCCCTCTAAAGCCGACGCAGCTTTGGAAGGACCGAAGACACGCAGTCCAGCAGCTTTGAATTCGTCGACGATCCCGGCAACAAGTGGAGCCTCTGGACCGATAACCGTCAGGTCAATTTCGTTCCCTTTGGCAAACTCCACGAGCCGGTCAATGTCTGTGGCGCTAATGTCGACGTTCGTGACATCGGCTGCTGTTCCAGCATTTCCCGGAGCACAGAAGACTTCATCCACAAGGGGGGATTGAATCAATTTCCACGCCAGGACATGTTCACGTCCACCTTGTCCAACAACTAATACTTTCGCCATAGTGATATCCTCTCGAGCATTTTCAATGCTTCTCTTGTCCGCGAAGTGCGTTTTAATCAGTTATAACGCTGTCGCCACGAGACAGAACTGTCTCAAATCCCTCGTTTCAAAATTGATCTCAATTACAATCTGTACAGATGACGCTTGCTAACTGATAAGCAGAATTGCATGGTTAACTCGTTTCGCTAAACGGGTCGTTTTAAGAGTCGTGCTCTTCAGTCAGCAGGTGAAGCCTTATGTTTCAAGCGGTTGAAACATTCGATTATAGTTACAGAAAACCGAACTCGCGAGTGGCTGCAAAAGAGAGTTTTATAGAATCAATCGCTTTGCTGCGAACAGTAGCTGATGAAAGGCAATTCTCAATAAATAAAAGAATTTACCACGGAGACGCGGAGGCACGGAGAATTTCAAGATGGCTGAGCGATGATTCATTTCTATGAACGGCTACAACCATTAAGATTCAAGAAGAATCATACGTTTATTATCAACGAAGCATCGGAAATGCTTAATGAATGAAAATTTACAAGACTTTGCCTCACTCGCTGGAATGAGAGTTGTCGTGACGGGAGCTTCATCCGGGATTGGGAAAGAGATCGCGTTAGAGTGTGCTCGAGCGGGGGCGAACATTGTGGTTCATTACGCTCAGTCAAAAGAAGCGGCACAAGCAGTTGTTGATGAATGCGAAGCAATGGGAGTTCAGGCTCAATCGGTTCAGGCTGATTTTCTTCAATCAGGATGCGACCCGCTTGCGGAATCAATCTGGAATGAATCGGGACCGATTGATATTTGGGTCAACAACGCGGGTGTCGATCTCCTCACAGGAGCGGGTGCAAAACTTGATTTCTCTGAGAAGT
Organism: Planctomicrobium sp.; assembly: GCA_018659505.1. GTDB lineage: Bacteria > Planctomycetota > Planctomycetia > Planctomycetales > Planctomycetaceae > Thalassoglobus. The sequence continues at coordinate 2,425 of JABJMI010000201.1, read as the reverse complement.
TAGAGAAATTGTTAGCGGTCGATGTTTCTGCATGTGTTCATCTCAGTCGAAAAGTTGGGCGACTGATGCAGAAACGTGGGCGAGGAACAATTTTGAATATCGGTTGGGATCAAGCCGACCGTGGCATGGAGGGGGAGAGTGCCGAACTCTTTTCGACAGCCAAGAATGCTGTCATGGGATTTACACGATCATTGGCGGTCTCTCTCGCTCCTGAGGTGAGGGTCAATTGTATCGCTCCCGGTTGGATTCAGACCGAATGGGGCGATCAAGCCAGTTCAGAGTGGCAAAGTCGCGTCCTTCAAGAAACTCCGCTGAAGCGGTGGGGAAAACCGACAGACATCGCAAAGCTTGCTCGCTTCCTGATCAGTTCCGAAGCAGCGTATCTTACTGGACAGGTCATTAACGCGAATGGAGGAGCGGTGCGTTAAAGTCTTTTCGATAGGAGCTTAGCTTTTGATTGTCTGTGTTATCGTAGCCACAACCTGCCCTGATCCTCACATTCTCTGCTCTGTTTTATGGGGAACCCATGGAATCTAGTAGCTCTTCCTTGTCTGCTGAGCCGGAGAAGTTCAGGCAGATCTTTTCGAAGCTTCTCTTCGACAAGTTTCCGCAAGATTCAGAAGAACAACTCCACCTGCCAGTGATGTTCATACAGTTTGACGATCTGTTCCGAAGAAAGGTCTAGCCTCGTCTTCGACAAAATCAATTCATCCCGTCCACATTGATCGTGACTGTATGTCAATTGAAGGCACAAGTAACAGGCTGACGACAGCCACCTTCGCGAGTGAAACATTTCTAGAATTTGTGGCGCTCGCCTGTCTTCCTGCTATCGCTATCCTATCACTTCTGCTCTAGTTCATTTCACAAAACAGCAATCCAACAAAAGCGACAACAATGGCAAAATGCGATCAAGGTTATCTCTGCGAAGTTTGTGGGGAGGAAGTTCCTAACATTTCGCAGAGCGATCTGTATCTGAGATATATCATAGGTGAGATTAGTTCGCGGCAGTTGTTGTCTGCTCCGGAGAGGCATCTTCGCTGTAACCCGACTTTGACGCAATTTATTGTCGACCCGAAGTTTCCAGAGGTGAAAGCGGAGGGGGCATTCTCGAAGGCTGAGCTTGATCCTGTTGATGTGAAAACGAAAGAAGCTCTCGTCACCAGAGGCTGGCAGCGACTCCAGGAAGTCAGATCACTCGGAATCCCGATTAGTGATTATCCGCTGGAAGAATTTCGCAAGAAAGAATGAGGAGAGTATTTCAATTCAACATTCGTGCATCTACGCAAAGGATTTAGAATTTAGAAATATCACTCTCAGCGATGCGTTATTGTTTTCTCACCCTTGCCCCTCGATCACTAGTCCCTTGACCAGCGACCTGCTTTGCATCTCTTCAATTTGAATTCAACCAATTATGGGTCGCGCTCGCTTCTTAGTTCTGGCAACCCGGTTTGTATGCTGGTCGTATGCTGGAAACCGAAGTTCTGCTATGTTATTTTCCTAAGTAGCTTGCGAATTGAATTCCAATCTCTGACTGCATTTAAATAAGATCAAAACCATGGCGACAGCGATCATCCAACCTATTGCTGGTGTTTCTGCCAATCGCGAAACCGATATTGAAGTGGTTTACCCTTCAATTGCCGGGGAATTTATTGGATCGATCATCGGATCATTGATGGGCATTGTCGCTGCCTTTCCTTCTGGGGAAGGAATCATGAAGCCGGTTTTGTTGGGGATTAAACTCTCCCTCTATATTGCTTTAGGTGCAATCTTATTGCCGCTTGGATTGCTCGGTTATATCGTGCATAAACTGCTAGGAAAGTGCTATACGCTTACGAATCGTTCGATTCAGGAACGTGGTATTCTTGGAGGTGCGATGAGTCAACAACTCGCTTTGTCGGAGATTCAAAACATCGAAATCACGACTGCCGGTGGCTACGAATTCTATAATGCAGGAGATTTAAATCTCCAGAATGCTCAGGGGTCAACCTTAATGACACTAAAAGCAATCCCTTACCCTGAACGACTCAGCCAAATCCTGATCGATGCTCGCGAAGCTCGACTTCAATCAGATGCCTCGCTCGCCCAAATCCAGTCACGTGGCTAAAAGGCTTTCTCAGTCTCTTTACACGATGAATCTTTATTGCGGTTCGCTGAATTTTAGCGATAATGCTCTGTATTTGTGGTATACTTCCACAAGAGTCACATCAACATGTAATGATTATTTGCTCTTGGGAATGGAAAAATTGCCATGATCGTTGACACCCGCAAGGTTTGCGCAGTATTCCTATCCTGAAGACAAAAACGGTATTACACTGAAGATATGGATATTTTCAGTTCACAGCCAAGACGGTCGAGTCTACGGTTGAAATGTAAGTCGTGTTGACTTGCACAATTTCGAAACAAAGAGGATTACACATGAAAAATT
>JABJMI010000740.1 GCA_018659505.1 Planctomicrobium sp. | reverse complement strand
TTGATCCAAGACAACCGAGAGTAGGACTGCAACAACACACGCTTCCTGAGTGATGGTGGGGACTCGCATTTTCAAATTACAACATGTCTAATCGCGAGATCCACCAATTTCATATAGCTCACAGTCGCTGACGAGAAAAAATTCCTTCACTTCGTAAAGAAGATTGTTGCATTTTTGAGTCATGAATCCGTTTTAATACGTTCCCGAACGTCATTCGATTTCAGACATGAACGCAATACCCTCATCATCACTACAAAAAGGAGAATCGTTGGTTAGAGAGATCTAGAACAATTCTGTACAAATCTCGTTGAGATGTTTTTGTCCGTGAACAGTACCAAATTTCTTGGTCTGCATTGGTTCGCAGAATCGATGAACAATTCAACACATTCAAAGAATCTCTGGTGAATAACCCGATCCTCTGTTAGCATCATTCCCTGCGATTGCCTTCGCTTTCAATTGGAGTCCGTCACTCATGTCGATCCCACCACAAACTTCCCACCAAGAGCATCATCAGATCCAGACCAGTTCATCTCCATTTGCTCCTTGTGCTGAGGATATACTCCGCGTCCGCTCTCGTCGCTGGTTTCTTCAGACCGGCATGGCTGGCATTGGCGGACTTTCACTCGCTTCTCTCAAGCAACTGCAAGCTGCCTCCGCTCCGCAGAATCCGAATCAAGACCGGAAAGCAGTCATTCTCTTCTGGTTGTCAGGAGGTCCAAGTCAGATCGATATGTGGGACCCCAAATCGATGGCACCAGCGGAAATTCGCAGCCCGTTTGGGAACATCTCTACAAAGATTCCGGGAGTTTCCTTCACAGAACATTTGCCTTTGCAGGCATCGATTGCGGACAAGCTCTCGATCATTCGATCAGTTGATTGCAAAACGAGTAATCACACGCCGATCACGATGCAAGCGGGAAATCCGCTAGCTCGACGTACTAACGATGGAAAAGATGGTGCTGGCTACCCCTCTATGGGATCTGTGGCTGCGAAATTTCGTGGTGCGAATGATCCTTCTATGCCTCCCTTCATAGGTCTTGCGAATTCTTGGGCAGCCGATGTTTGGGAAGCAGGTAACATGGGTCGTGAGTACGCTCCGGTCAAAGGCTTAGAACTCGCGGGAAAATTCAAGATCCCGCAAGGCTTTGAAACATCACGATTGAATGATCGCGACGAACTCCGGCGAAAGTTTAATACTTTGCGATCAGGCTTAGATCGTAATGGCATGATGGATCAGTTCGATGCCCACACGCGCAACGCCTACGAGATGATGCTTTCTGGAAAAGTAGAGACAGCGTTTGACTTGTCTAAAGAAAGTGACGAAACAAAAGCGTTATACGGTTCCGATAGCGTGGGGCAAAAAGCATTGCTTGCTCGCCGGCTTGTGGAATCGGGTGTGACGTTCGTTTTAGTCAGCGGCGCTTGGGGTTACTTCGATCACCATGGAGATAACGTCAGATGGGGCGGAATCGAGAAGGGACTCAAACCGCTCATCCCCAGAGTTGATCGCGCTATGTACGCACTGGTCACCGATCTCGAACAACGAGGTTTGCTCGATGACACTCTGGTCATGATGATGGGAGAATTCGGTCGTTCGCCAGTCATCAATAAAGAAGCAGGACGAGATCACTGGACCAACGTCATGTCGATGGTCATGGCTGGCGGAGGAATGCCACACGGGCAAACCATCGGTTCGACCGACCGTCGCGGCGGTGCGATATTGACAAGCCCTGTACGACCACAAGACTTGGCAGCCACAACATTCAAACATCTCGGAATCGATTTGAATTCACACTGGACCGACCACCAAGGCCGACCCACCCCAATCATCAACGAAGGCGGCCGCCCGATTCCAGAACTCCTGTGAAAAGTGCTCTCTATATCGTATGAAGACGTAGTGTGATCGGAGCTTGCTAACTCAGAAGATAATGTGTGCTACCTGATAAAGCGTTGATGTTCTTCTAATTCTCTGGCTCTGCATTGTGCAGTTTGAAATTCTCTTCGCCCCAGCTTTTTAAATCGAGCATGTTTTGACGACAAGCAGGGAGATAGACACCATCGTGCTTTTCAGTAATGACTTGTTTCTGTTCAGTGAGATTTTCGACGAGAGTGTCAAACGTACTATCCAGCCGTTCTGTCAGGTCTGATTGCAGGTAGTGGAGTAGGTAGTCTTCGTGGAGGTCCATTTCCGCGTAGATCGAAGAGAGACGTTCGTCATGATGGATTGCCATTTGAGGAACCGAACCACCCATCGATAAAACGCACGCGTGGTACCTGGAGGTCACAAGTGCATCGAGCCCCCGCAGCAAAGTGACCATCTCTTGTGGAGGGACTTTCCGAGAAGAGGCAATTTTCACCCGACCCTGAGCAAGTGGACCTAAGCGCTCCAGGATACGCTCGCAAACTGGAGTATCTAGATCTTCCA
>JABJMI010000456.1 GCA_018659505.1 Planctomicrobium sp. | reverse complement strand
TTTGATGACCTTGGTTGTCTCTCTGAACGGACTCCGTGAAAAGCCTGAATCGTTCTGTTGCGTGACGGTAATTCCATTACCGGATTGCCAACTCGCTTGCGAGTCATCCGCCAATGCCTCGAAGGGCAACAACGATAAATTCCCCAGCAGGTAGGGAATCTGTGATTCTGCCTTCAATGACTCTACATCTCCATTGGGGTGAATTGATAGCTGAGTACTTGTTTCCTTGAGTCCATTAAAAGCAATTCCGCCCCGTCCGAATAACCCAGGTGGCGGACCACCTGGACGTCTTCCGAAACCTCGCGGTCCGCGAATTCCAGAGCTCCCCTTGGCTTGTTTCGATTCTTTTAACCCACCCTGAAACTTCATTGATAACTGTTCGGAATTCTTTTCCAATCCGGTGTAACTAATCACGCCCGTCATCGTATGTTTTTCGATGGGAGAATCCAAAATGATCGTGACCCGGTAGTGAACTTGCTCACCCTCAGCCAGGTCGTACTTCAGCATCTGCTTCTCTTGAGCAGCAAGTGGTACGGTCAATCCAATAAAAAGTAGGAACGCAGACAATTCACCAAGATACTTCATAGTTCACCTAAAGAATCTAAATCAGAAAATACTCTTGATTAAAGAATAACCCACATACTCTTACAAATGCAAGACATGTTTGCGTTTAATCAACTATAAATTCAATTCCAATCGTTGAGATGAGATAAATTAGCAGGTTTCTGCTTGATGCTTACTCTTTGATCTCAAAGATCACTTCAATCTCGACAGCGATTTGTCCGGGTAACGAGCCCATGCCGACCGCACTGCGAGCGCCGACTCCGTCTTCACCGAAGACTTCTCGGAATAGGTCGCTGCAACCGTTGATGACGGCGGGATGTGTATCAAAATCAGGCGTGGCATTCACCATGCCGAGCATTTTTACCGAACGAACAACGCGATCCAAACTGCCGAGGTAATCCTTAACGGTCGCAAGAATCGCCAGTCCAGTCATCTTCGCTGCGTGGTTGGCTTCTTCGCCAGTCATCGTGTCGCCGACTTTACCTGTGATGAGTGTTTTATTGGGGAGCAACGGACCATGCCCGGAGACATAGATAATGTTTCCAACTTGAACGACAGGTTTATAAGTTCCACCCGGTTTAGGAATGGGAGGGAGTTCCAAGTTCAGAGCAGCAAGTCGAGCTTCGGCGGACATTTCTATTTCCTCTTGAATTCTAATAGTTGGTCATAAATTAAGGTGAACGGCGTGAGGGGGACGTAAGTCCCCTGTCTTAAAGAACTCTAGTTCAAATGTACACACCATTCACTAAGCAGGGAGCTGACACTCCCCGCTCGCCTATATAATTAATTCACTAATCACAAATATCTTAGCAGTGAGATCTGCTGAATGCGCGTCAATTCAAAAACGAGATTGTCCTGAATCTAATTGTATGATGAATTTTCAGAAAATGTTTCTAAGCAAGGACATTCTGAATGTGAATTCGTTAAGTGTCTCACTAAGTTGGTCCTTGGAAGAGTATCATTGTTTTGTGTAACCAGTAGACAGCTACCGAAGAGACCCGCAGCTGTCACGATGGATTAAAGTCAGGTGAGTGATTTGAACGGGGCGGAACCGAATCTATTGATCATAGGAGCGAGCACTCGGGCAGCAGCTTTTTCTGCGAAACGTGCGGGCTATCGACCGTTGTGTTTGGACATATTCGCCGATGCTGATTTACAGGCGAACGCCGTCGTACGCCGCATTGAAAACTATCCTCAGGGACTGATTCAGGCATTACAGTCACTGCCTCGTTTTCCATTGCTGTATGTAGGTGGTCTTGAGAATCAACCTGAAGTCTTGCAGGTTGCCAGAGAACGTCATGACTTGCTGGGAAATGATGCCGATGTGGTCGCAGCGGCGCGAGACCCTGCCCAACTCGCAGAATCCGTTCGCATGGCTCAGGTAGAAATGCCTGAATGGAGAACTGCTGAAGAGCCTCCCGAGAAGGATGGAACCTGGATTCTCAGACCTCTCTTCGGATCGGGTGGAAGGGGAATACAAGTCTGGAATGAAGAGGCTGCAAGTTCAGACGTTTTGCAGGAACCTCATGGTTTTCAGAAACTCATCGTCGGGACTCCTTATTCGGGAGCATATATCGCTTCGGCAGAACCGGGTGATATTCGATTCGTAGGTGTCACTGAACAACTCATCGGATCGAAAACAAGCGGTGCTGAAAAATTTCAGTGGAGCGGAAACATCGGTCCAACGACATTGTCCATCCCTGTCGAACATAAAATGCGCCGCGTGGGAAACATTCTAAAGTGGAAACTCGGTCTGAAAGGTTTATTCGGTGTCGATTTTCTTGTCACCGAAGATGAACGAATTTTTGTCACCGAAGTCAATCCTCGCTATCCGGCGTCGCTCGAACTCCTTGAGTTCGCAACCGGACAAGTACTTCTTAATGACCACATTCAATGTTTTGTAGAAGTCGAAAACTCGTCGGCATGGAGTCCATCTGCATCTGGTCCACTCTTTGGAAAAGCGATCCTCTACGCAGCGAATCCATTCACGATGAATGTTGATCTCTCTGCTGAAATCTCTGACTACAACGAGTTCCCTGCGTTCGCTGATCTGCCCCAAGTTGGGACAAGTTTCAACGCCGGGGAACCAGTTTGCACCGTTTTCGCTCAAGGAGCGACCATCCAACAATGCAGAGAGTCCATCTCGTCAATGCTGCAACAGCTGCGAGAAAGACTGGAGAGCTAAAGTCAGAACACTTCGTATTTTTCGTGACCGGACAACAATGAGCCTCGTCAGACTCTACTCAACTGTGCCGTGCATACCTGCTGCGTGCAATGCTTTTAACACAGCGACGAGTTGAATGTCTGCTCCTGAGATCTCAATTTTTCCGGTCTTAGCGGATACGTCTGTGTCGCTAACTCCCGAGACACCTTCAATCGCCTTGACAGCGGAGGTAATACATCCACCGCAGCACAGGTGCATCCCAGTCACAGAGACCGCATCTTTCTTGACAGATTTGTCGAGTTTGAAAACTGGTCCATCGATTGATGGAGAACCGTAGAAACCTGCTTTGGCTAGAGATTTCAATCCGGTTTGAGCAGCCTCTTTGCCTGTCACCTCGAAGACAACCGTTTCAGCGTCTTTATTGACACGAACTTTTGAGATCCCATCAACAGATGAAAGGGCTGCTTTCGCCTGTTGAACACATTTCCCGCAGCAAAGATGGACTCCATCAACTTTAACTTCGTCAGCGAGTAACGCACTTGATGTGAATGCGATAAAGAAAAGACTGAAAGTGCGTAGTTTCGAAAACATTTAGTGACTCTTTGTTTCAATGGGAAGAGGTAATTCAACTTGTCGTGATTCTATTCTGCAACGAACTGAAACGTAATACCAGTCTGAATGCTTGATTCGATAAGTGATCTGTGAAATTAAAGCTTGAGCT
>JABJMI010000186.1 GCA_018659505.1 Planctomicrobium sp. | reverse complement strand
TTTGGTTGCGGCTTACAAAGCCGTGTTAGAATAGACAGCTTTCACGAATCCATCCACTCTTTGCGAAAAGTTCAACAGACTGTGATCTCCAAACGATCAATCATCATCGGCGTCTTATTCTGCCTGCCTGTCTTAGTGTATGTTGGGTTTGGGGCTTACGCGTTATGGAAAACAGGCTTGTTCTTATGGACGTGGTGGATCATTCCTGGCTGCTGGTTCTTAACCTATGGAGTCGCCGAACTCTGGAAGCCAAAACGCTTCGACCCCGCTGCCGAGCAGCTGCCTACCCACTGGACTCCATTGGATGAAGCTGCCACTCAAATTGTGACACGATACCAGCAAGAGGTTGATACGCTCAGCCCAGAAGAACTCACAGACATGGAGTTCTATTTCCAGAAATCTCAACAACTTGCCCAATCACTCGCTGAGCATTACCACCCAAAATCAAAAGACGTTTATTCCTCGCTGACAGTCTTGGAAGTCCTAGCTGCCATCCGTTTAGCTGTTGAGGATCTCGAAGTCTGGTTTCAGGATTCAGTACCAGGGTCTCATCTTGTCACAATTCAACAATGGAAGATGTTGGGAAAGGCTCCGAAATGGGTGAAGCGAGTTAGCGATGCTGGATGGGTCGCCAGTGTGTTCGTCAATCCACTCAATGTGGCGAAGTATTTCTCTTCCAAACTGACGCTCGATCCCATTACAGATCAACTTCGCACAGAGTTTCTGGCAGCCTTGTATTTACGATTTATCCGTCTCGTTGGTTTCTATTTAATTGAAATGAACAGCGGCCGACTTCGCCGGGGAGCAGATCGCTATCGTGCCGCCTTTGGTCCCGGACCAGAACTCGAAGAAAAACAACCTCATGCGAAGCCAAATCCATTAAAACCGGAATCAGTCGTCGTCGCAGTTGTGGGGCAAGTGAAAGCTGGCAAGTCGAGCGTCGTAAACGCCTTCATCGGGAAAACTGAGACAGTGACCGATGTTCTACCTAGCACGAAGTCAGTCACCCGGCATCAACTCGACATTCCTGATTCACAAGTCAAAGTCACTTTGATAGACACTCCTGGATATGCAGACGTAGGAGCGACGAAAGAAGAACTGCACGAAACACAAACCGCCGTTCGAGAAGCAGATATTATAGTTTTAGTGACCGCCGCCAATTCTCCTGGCAAGGCTGCGGATGTCGATCTACTCCGGGAAATAGAGAAAGATTTCCAGGAAAATTCAGAACTGAAGCCGCCACCGATCATCGTATGTATGACTCATATCGATTTGCTCAGCCCGATGATGGAATGGGAACCTCCTTACGATTTCGAGAACCCAACTCGCTCGAAAGAGGAGAGCATCGCCGGGGCACTAGAAAACCTTCAACACTTATTCAGGGATCTTAAAATCCCACCGGCAGAATACATTCCAATCTGTTCAGATCCTGATCGAAATCGCCTCTATAATATCGCAGAAGGTCTCATTCCCGCGTTGGCAACTCACCTCCAAGCAGGAAAAACTGTTGCATTGGTAAAGGCTTACGAGAAAGATCTCGATCAAGGTTCGGTGACCTCCCTGTTTCATCAATTGAAAGCGTCAGGCAAAAATCTTCTGGACCTCTGGGTGCAAGAACGATTGAATGAGACCGAAAAATAAAAAAAGGTCTTTCTGTGACTCATTACAGTGAGGAACTATCGATGACGAACTCAAAATACTCCCCAAACCCTTGTTTGAGTCCATTTCACCCAATTCACTTATTTTGAATAAAATTGCTTTTGTGAATCTTTAATTAAAAACCGCGTCTTGCTGCAAATTGTATGATGGGATAGCATTTCCTACATGCGTTCTACGGACGGGTCGCAAAAATTGCTAAATTACGTTGTATATTTACAGGCAACTCATATGGCTTCAATGAATTTCTCACGAATCAGACGATACACAGCAGCAGGGATGTTGCTTCTAGGAATCTCGACAGTTTTTGCTCAGAAGATTTCAAAAGCAGACGCTGCTGATCAAGAAACGGCAGTGCTGGTTTCAAAAATCATTCCTCAATTCCATCTCAGTAAGCGAGCCATCGATGATGAAGTTTCCGGCGAATTGCTGGATGGCTTCATTAAAGATTTGGACCCGCAGAAACTGTACTTCCTGAAATCGGACATCGACAAATTTAATGAACGACGAACTGTTCTCGATGATGAAATCAAGAACGGGAATGTCGGATTCGCCTACGAAATCTTTGAAGTCTACAAAGAACGTATTGCTCATCAGATGGAAGTAGCCAACAAGTGGATCGATCAAGAGCATGATTTTTCCATTGATGAAGAGATCGAAACTGATGCCAAAAAAGTCCAATGGGCAACTTCAGTCGAACAGCTTGATGACCGTTGGAGACGCCGTGTTAAATACGACTTATTGCAATTTAAGTTGAATGCAGAAGATGACGCCAAAGATGCCGCTGAGAATGGAACAGAAGAAGAGGCTCCGAAGAAGGATGAAGTCGACCCGAAAGTGCGACTCCACAAGCGATACCGCAACACTCTGTTGACTGTCTCTCAGTACGACACTGGTGATCAACTTGAGATGTACTTGACCGCTCTGGCGAGTGTTTACGATCCTCACTCTTCTTACATGTCACCCGATAGTTGGGAAGATTTCGAAATTCAAATGCGACTGAGTCTCGACGGCATCGGAGCTGCCTTGCGTGGCGACGATGGCTATACCGTAGTCGCTTCCATTGTTCCAGGTGGAGCGGCATCTGATGATGGTCGTCTGAAAGTGAAAGACAGCATCATCGGTGTGGGACAAGCGGAAGGTG
>JABJMI010000737.1 GCA_018659505.1 Planctomicrobium sp. | reverse complement strand
TTGAAGCACAGTTCTCAAAACTGACTGAAATTCTGCTCGGCATCACAGACAGCGATCTAAAGTCGTTGATGCAAACTTTTCTTTCAGATTCCGAGATCGTCAGTGGGTTGAAGACTGCTCCGGCGGGAGTCCGTTTACACCATGCGTACCAAGGTGGACTCCTCGATCACATTGTTAACCTTTCTGAAACAGCTGTTCGTATTTCAGATTTGTACCCGACAGTTGATTTGAACCTATTGCTCGTCGGTATTTTCCTCCATGACTTAGGGAAAATTCGTGAGTTGAGCTACGACACGACCTTTCAATACACCGACGAAGGTCAGTTGATCGGTCATCTGGTCATGGGTGTGGAAATGCTCACCGAGAAAATCTGCGAGCTGAACGCATCGCAAGAAGAGACATTCCCGACTGAAACTGCTTTGCGATTAAAGCATATGTTACTGAGCCATCATGGGACTTATGAATTCGGCAGCCCGAAACTCCCCATGACACCAGAAGCGATTGCACTTCATCATCTCGACAATCTCGACGCGAAAACGAATGAGTTCAAATCGTTGATTGAATCAGATGCCAACAGCGCTTCGAACTGGACCCCCTACCAGCCGAACATGCAACGGAAGTTATTCAAAGGCGGTACTGAAGAATAGAAATATGTTTCACTTCAGCGGATAGAAGTGTCATTGATCTAAGAGTTCATTGATTATTTTTAGCCACAGAGGGCACTGAGAACGCGGAGAAACGAGATGAACCGAGAGAGTTTCTCTCTTTACTTCTCTCTGTGATCTCGGTGTTCTCTGTGGCAAGTTTATTGAGTTTTAGAAAGACATGAAGGTTACCTTTTTGATTCACAAGCCATCATTTCAGACGCTTAGTGTTAGCCTAAATACAAGAATCGCACCGAACCTGGCGTTCACGAATCCTGTCTGCTGATCTTTCTATTACTCCAATGACGGGAGACCACAACATGAGACATCTGACATCACTATTTGATTTAACTTCTGCTGAAGTCGAAGAGATTTTAGCGCTTGCTCATGACCTGAAAAGGCAAACTAAAAGTGGCTCGCGAACTCCTCATTGTGGAGGCCGAGTCATTACGCAGGTTTTTGAGAAGCCTTCGCTGCGAACAAGAGTTAGCTTCGAAGCCGGCATTAGTCAGTTGGGAGGGACGAGTATCTTCCTTTCCGGGAAAGATGCTGGACTCAATGGTCGTGAAACAATTGAAGATATCTCCAAAGTTCTTGGAGGCTATTCAGATATCATCATCTTGCGAACCTTCTCACAGGAACTGATCGAAACTGTCGCAAAGGAGAGTGGCTGTGCTGTCATCAATGCTCTTTCAGATGACTTTCATCCTTGTCAGGCATTAACAGATGCCATGACAATTCAGGAGCATCTTGGAGAGATCAAAGGCAAACATCTTGTCTATGTCGGTGATGGGAATAACGTCGCGAAATCTCTTGCATTAGTCTGTGGTCACACTGGTGCCAACTTGACGGTTGCTGCTCCGAATGGTTATTGGCTCAGCGATGAATTCAGAAATCTCGCAAAGAAGACATTTCCGAATTTGGAATTGAATCAAACGAGTGATCCTCAAGGTGCGGTCAAAACCGCTGATGCGATTTATACCGATGTTTGGGCGAGCATGGGGCAAGAAGCAGAGAAAGAAAAGCGTGCCGCTGAGTTTGCAGGTTTCCAGATCGACACAGACCTTCTCGATATCGCAGGTGACAATGTCCTCTTCATGCACTGCCTGCCTGCCAGACGAGGATTGGAAGTCAGTGACGAAGCCATGGACGATTCACGAAGCGTCATTTTCGAACAAGCAGAGAATCGAATGCACCTCGCCAAAGGTTTAATGCTCTGGTTGCTGAGACAGAATTCGGATGCCTAGTAATCACAATAGGTGGAATGGTCAATCTGCACGTAACTTTGACACTCCACTCCAGTTGCGTGATCTGACTCGGACAAGTATTCTGATGCGTAATCAAAAGTGAACGATGCGAGTTCAGTTTTTAATAATGCTGTGAATTTCAACAGTTGAAGAATAGGTAGTTAGCGAAAGAAAATTTTTATGGATCATATTAATAGCACGTTGGGTCGAAAACTGAATATGGCCTTGGTGGGCGGTGGTC
>JABJMI010000736.1 GCA_018659505.1 Planctomicrobium sp. | reverse complement strand
TGCTCATGCGGTAATGCTTGTTTCAGATGATGGACGATTCGTCCGTTCTCGCACATTCCACTGGCAGCGATCACAACAAAAGCTCCGCGGCGTCGATTGAGTTCAATACTCTGCTGTTGATTTTCAATTTCAGTCAAACAGCTAAAACCGAACGGATCATCATCATGCTTTAGCGTCTCTTGGACATCTGCATCGAGAGTGTGGTCGTAGCGACGGAAGACGTTTGTTAAGCGCGAAGCGAGTGGACTATCGAGAAACATCGGCAAACAGAAGAGTTCGCCGCTGTTGGTCAGTTCATTCAAGAAGTAGACAATCTGTTGTGTCCGCCCAAAACTGAACGCGGGAATGATGACCCGCCCACCTCTTGTATACGCTTCACCAATGATCTTCTTTAATTGGTTTTTAATGTCTTGCGGTGGTGGATGAACCCGGCTGCCGTAGGTCGATTCGCAAACCAAAACGTCAGCCCCCTCAACCGGAACTGGATCTCTTAACAAAGGCATTCCTCGTCGACCAAGATCGCCCGAGAAGACGATTCGTTTTTGCTCGCTGCCATCTTTGACATCGAGCTCAACAATTGCAGAGCCGAGTACGTGACCAGCCGGATGGAATCGCAAGCGGACTTCGTTGTTATCAGTAAGATCGTACCATTTCGAGAAGGCACATGGCTCAAAATTTCTGATTAAGCCTTTCACATCCTCAGCAGTATAAAGAGGTTCAATCGGTGGATGATCACCTTTCAGCTTTTTGGATAGGTACTTGGCATCTTCCTTCTGGATCTTCGCAGAGTCCATCAACATGATCTCTGCGATATCAGCCGTTGCATCGGTACAAAAGACTGGACCTTTGAATCCTTTTCGGTATAGCTGCGGCAAGTTTCCACAGTGGTCGATGTGTGCGTGGGAAAGGACAACCGCATCTAAATTTTTTGGATCACAATGGAATGTTTCGTTCTTACGGCGGGACTCATCGCGACGACCTTGAAAGAACCCACAATCGAGAAGAATCCGACGATGACTCGTCTCAATAAGATGCTGACTTCCCGTCACTTCACCAGCTGCGCCGAGGAATGTAATTTTCATGAATTTGACCGCAATTAAATTTCTAGAGTACTTCTAAAGTGTGGCGAAGTTAGTAAATATTGAATAGAGGGAATATCAGAAACCACTTTGTCGATTCTCCTCAATCTGGTAAAGTATTAGACAGGATGAACATGATTGACAGGATATAAAGGAAGGTTTTGAACCACGAAAAAAACGAATAACACGAAAGGCAAGGGAGCACTTTATCAGTCGATGGCTTCATTCTAAATTGCCGGAAATTGATTCAAATAGACACTAACATTCACTTACTTCTTTTCGTGTCCTTAGTGTATTTCGTGGTTCAAAAATCGAGGCTTGTAGACATTGCATGATGACTTCTCCAAAATCATCCTGTCCATCATGTCAATCCTGTCTAATTTAACTGATGGAATGAGTTGCTGAACTTGCTTACACTAACTTCTCTTCAATAGTTTCTTGAACTTGTTAAATGGCAGAGTGTTCGCAACATCATTCTTTTCTAGTCCTGCTCGCCGGGCTTGATAGACACCGTACTGCATCACATCAAATCCAGTTGTTGAGTGAGCATCGGTGTTGATCACAATCGGGATGCCATGATCTTTCGCAGCGGCTGCTTGAATATCATCGAGATCAAGTCGAGACGGATGAGCGTTGATTTCCATCAATACGCCATGATCGGCTGCTGCTTTGAAGAGATCGGGGTAATGGATATCGGCACCCGGTCTACGCCCGACAATCCTTCCGCAGGGATGCCCAATTGCAGAGACATGCGGATTCTTGACGGCATTTAAAAGACGCTTCATGATCTGTTCGCCAGGTTGTTTTAATCCGTAATGCAAGACCGCAATCACCCAGTCTGCCTCTGCAAGAACATCATCCGGCAAATCGAGTTCGGCATCTTCGAGAATGTCGCACTCGATGCCACAAAGGACTTCGATATCAGAGTATTCTTCACGGATTTTTCTGATTTCAGTCCAGTGCTTTCGTAAACGCTCGGCATCGAGTCCATTTGCCATGGTCACTCGTTTGGAATGATCTGTGATCGCGATGTACTTCAAACCCCGCTCACGCGCTGCTTCGATCATTTCTGTAATACTGGCAGTCCCATCAGTCGCGGTGGTGTGCATGTGTAGATCACCCTTGATGTCTTTTAACTCCAGTAGTTTGGGGAGTTTGTCTTGCTCAGCGAGTTCAATCTCACCTCTGTTTTCGCGCAGTTCAGGCGGAATCCATGGTAAGTCGACAGCCTTGTAGATTGCTTCCTCCGTTTCGCCAGCGACAAGTTCATCATCCCGAAACAGGCCGTATTCATTCAGCTTCAGTCCGCGTTTTTGTGTCCGTTGACGGATGACGATGTTGTGTTCTTTTGAGCCGGTGAAGTATTGCATGGCTGCTCCGTATGATTCGTCCGGCACGACACGCAGGTCCATTTCAATACCGGATCGTAAACGGACTCGCTGTTTGGTCTCTCCGCGGGCAAGGACTTTCTCGACGAGTTCATGATCGCCCAGCAGATCCATCGCAGCACTGGAGTCTGTTGAAGTCGCCAGCACATCCAAGTCGCCACACGTTTCTTTTCGTCTACGAGCAGAGCCAGCCACGCTCGCTTGTGTGACAGATTTCAGCTGCTTGAGATCATGCACAATAGCCTCCGCAGCGACCAACGCTTCCGCTAGAAAGAATCTGTTGCCGACATGAACAATATGTTCAATGCCTTCCAAGATGACTTGAGCAGTTTTCTTCCCGAACCCTTTAAGATCGGCGACCGCACCAGATTCGGCAGCCGCTTTCAATTCATCAAGTGAAGTCACCTTGAGTTCCGCGAAGAGTGCTTTGACCTTCTTCGGTCCTAAGCCTTGGATTCGCAGCATATCGACCACGCCCGGCGGAACTTCTTCGCGAAGTTTTTCAAGTTGTGGAGTCGTTCCTGTTTCGATCAGCACAACAATTTTGGCAGCGATGTCCTTCCCGATCCCTGGTAACTCGACCAGAGCTTTCTCCCCGTTCGCTGCTATCCCGGCAATCGGTTCTGCCAGGTCTTCGATTGTTCGAGAGCCATTTCGATAGGCACGAACTCGAAAGGCATTCGCTCCCTGAATTTCGAGCAGGTCTCCGATCTCTTCAAAATGTCTGGCAACGTCAACGTTTTTCATGAATGACTTCCGAGTGTGATATCAAACTGTCGAGCCTGCCCGACATGTATTTCTTTACTCGAAATTGTATAGTTCTTTCTTCCTCAAGCGAAGAAGGAGACATCTGCGATGCCAGCAAAGAATGAGAACAGTCAAGAAGAAACACTAATTACGAAACCAATCCCAACTGTCGGCAAGAAAGCCCCTGCTTTCAATCTGCCATCTTCAACAGGCAAGAAAATCCGATTGAAAGATTACGTGGATGATGGGAACAATGTAGTGCTGTACTTCTACCCCCGTGACAACACTCCCGGTTGCACACAGGAATCGTGTGACTTTCGTGACAATCTTTCGCACTTCGAAAGTGCGGACACAGTCGTCCTTGGAATCAGCGGGGATAGCCTGAAGTCTCACGAGAAATTCATCACCAAGTATGAGCTTCCATTCCCATTGCTGGCAGATGAAGACCATCAGATCGCTGCCAAGTATGGAGTCTGGGTCGAAAAGAAAAACTACGGCAAGACCTATATGGGCATTCAGCGAGCAACTTTCTTAATCAACAAAGAGGGCAAAATCGCAGCGGTCTGGTCGAAAGTGAAAGTCAAAGGACATGTCGAAGAAGTGAAAGAGAAGCTAGCAGAGTTGGAATGATTTTGTCGGGCAGGGCTCCCCTGCCGTCGAATGACAATCTGATTGATTTCATTTAGACAGTCGGAAGAAAATGTATCGAATTATTATCGCATCTTTTGCTGCTGTAGCCGGAGGTCTTATCGGATTCTTTCTACCTTTGTTCCTGTTTTCATTCTTGTCATGGAAATTCGTGGGGTTATTAACTCTCATCTCGATGCCATTGATTTTTGGATTATCCTTGTTGTCTGGAATTGGAGCGATGTGTATTGTCGGTACTCTCGTCTGGGATCAATTTGATAAAGTTGAAATACCTGATCGAGAGCGAAGTAGGCGAAATCGTAAGCAGCTTTGAGTAGATATTGTTATTCAAGAGTAAACTCATTAGTCCTCTTGGGGAGGACTTTTCTATTACAATTCGAAACCGGTTTACGTCCCGTGGCAGGTCGATGTTGCTTTGCTAGCACATTGGTTTGCCCACAATGAAGTGGGCAGCTAAAGGGCAAACTCATGAATTCTTCGAACATCTCACTAATGAGTTCTCATTTTCGAAACTAGATTCCATGCCCACAAATTCAGTCTTTCATGATCGGAAAATTACCAACGGCGCGAGAAGAATTCTCGAACGCCTCAAGTCGCATATTGCTGAAACCGCAGCAACAAACGCTTCCTTCTTCTCGCTGCTCTTTAATGAAATTCTCTGCGAAGAAAACCGAGCGACCGAGTTATTGAACCTTTCCGATTCTGTTGTCGAACAATTCAAGATAAATACTTCTAATCAACCATCAACAACACTAGAGCCTTTTCCCGAATGGCAGTTGAGGTTGTTACGACATGCTGATCGTTTTGCAATTCAAACTTCAGATGAGGCGGTCACCGGAACCGAACACCTGTTGTTGGCACTTCTTGAACTTGATCCTGTCACCCAAAAATTTCT
>JABJMI010000356.1 GCA_018659505.1 Planctomicrobium sp. | reverse complement strand
TCTAGGGGCTAGGGTAAGGAAAAGGATTGAGAGAAAGAGGGATTAAGGGTCAACATCTTTAATTTACTTAAGTCCTCATTCTATGCTGCGAAGCGATGAATCTTGCTTTGCTAATTCCTAGTTCCTATCTTTTACGAGAGTTCGTTGAGTAATTTCACCAGTGGCATGAATAGAGCGATGACGATGAAACCGACGATCAGACCGAGGACCACCACCATGAGTGGTTCCAGCAAACTGATCAAACTTTCCACGAGGATGGAAACTTCCTCATCATAAATGTCAGCGACCTTGTAGAGCATGTTATCGAGAGCACCGGTCTCTTCACCGACGTCGACCATGTTGACCACGAGATCGTCCGTGATGCGGGTTTCACGCAGCGGAACTGCCATCGATTCACCTTCGCGAATCGATGAATAAATGTGATCAAACGCTTTACGGAATACCTCATTGCCGGCTGTGTCGCGTGCAATTGATAACGCCTCCAAAATCGGAACCCCCGAGGAGATTATCGTGCCCAGGGTTCGGCACGTTCTTGCAATGGTCGACTTCTGTATGATCTTCCCCAATATGGGGATCTTGAGCGCAATACGATCCACGATGTACGCCCCCGTCTTGTTTTTCTTAATCAGCTTGACCATTACAAACAGAGTAAACGGGGCAACTGGGATGAGGTACCAATAGTTCACCACGATATCACTGGTCGAAATCAGCACTTCTGTAATCGTAGGTAGCTCGACTCCGAAGTCTTGAAAAATCGCTTTGAACTTCGGAATAATCCAGTACATGATGAAGCCGACAATCCCCGTCGCGACGGTGATGACCGCACAAGGATAAATCATGGCTCCCTTCACTTTTCGCTTCAACGACTGCGAACGTTCTTTGAACTCGGCAAGACGCTGAAGAATGATCTCCAACGCACCACCGGCTTCCCCGGCTTTCACCATGTTTACATACAGATTGTCGAACGCTTTGGGCTGCTTCGCCATTGCTTCCGACAAGGTGTTTCCAGATTCAACATCCTCAATCACACCCATCAGCGAGTTCTTGAGAGCGCCCGGTTTTTCTTGACCTTCAAGGATACGCAGACTCCGTAAAATCGGGAGTCCCGCGTCCTGAAGAGTCGACAACTGACGAGTGAACATGGTCAGTTTTTTGGCGCTCACGCCACCAATGGTAAAGGTTTGTTTCTTCTGGGGACCGCCTTGCTTTTTGGCAGCGGCGTCCTTCTTTTTCTTTTTGGTCTTCTCAGTAATCTTGGTGACGTAGAACCCTTTCTCTCGAATGAGGGCCTGCGCATCTTGTTCTGAGGGAGCCTCGATGGTGTCTTTCACCTCGAGGCCGGTATTGTCCATCGCTTCATACTGGAAGACTGGCATGTCGCTGATCCATTTTCAGGACAGAATAACGATCATCTAAAAATGATCTTCGAATTAAAATCTAACTACGCCGCGTAGTTAGTGATGTCTACGTATTGTGGGAATATTTCGCTGGCTTATTCGATATCTTCCATGACTGTTTCTCGAACAACTTCATCGATGGTGGTGATCCCATCGAAAATGAGTTTTAGACCTGCTTCGCGAAGCGTGGTCATTCCATGGCTACGGGCGAGGTTTCTCATTTCATCAACCGATGCATTCGAAGAAACCAGATCGCGAATATCGTCATTCACTTCAAGAAGTTCGTACAATCCGGTACGACCTTTGTAGCCGGCATTGTTGCATCGTGCACAACCTTTGCCGTAATAAAATTTGTATTGTCGAGCACGTTCAATGGGAAGTTGAAGTTCAAGGAGCAACTCGTCACTTGGTTCGAATTCAGTACGACATTCGACGCAGATTCTACGTACGAGTCGCTGACCAAGGACAGCTTCCACGGTCGCTGTGATTAGGAATGATGGGACGCCCATATCACGAAGACGAGTCACCGCTGAAGGGGCATCGTTTGTATGTAATGTTGAGAAGACAAGGTGACCAGTTAAAGCGCTTTGGATTGCGATTTCGGCGGTTTCAATATCTCGAATTTCCCCGACAAGAATCTTATCGGGATCGTGCCGTAGAATCGCTCGCAAGGCTTTC
>JABJMI010000581.1 GCA_018659505.1 Planctomicrobium sp. | reverse complement strand
CGCGCCGGCTTCGCGGACAAGAGAAGCATGGGAAATGCTCTAGTTAAATCTTCCGCAGTCAAAAGTCGCATTAGGAATGTGAAAGAGCATTTCCAGTGCTGTCGCGAACGGTTCGGACATCAACGATGTGATTGAACCTGTTCGCTCAGCTGGTTTCCCTTCATCAAAAACCATAGGCAACTTATTCATTGTTAAGTTCTAGAATTCGAATATTTCTAAACTTAATGTTGTTCGGTTGTCCGTGATCCTGGAATCCGATGTAGCCTGACTCGGGACGGTCTTTCACAGCTGTTTGGCTGAGGTCGACATCGATGATCTGTTCTCCGTTGAGTTCGACCTGGCATTGTGATCCGATGCAGGTGACGACCATGCGGTTCCATTCTCCCGGTGGGCGCGACATGTTCTTTGAAGCAGCGGCGGCAGTACTAACAACCCCGCCGTGATCATGTGAATTAAGTGCGCCTTCTTTCTTGGAAGAGTCCAGAATTTGGATTTCGATCCCGGTGCTGACCGGATCCTTCAAGTCACCAACATGGAAGTAGAAACCACTGTTCCCGCCGGGTGGATAAGAGTATTCGAAATCAATGACGAAATCTTTGTACTGTTTTTCAGAGAAGAGATAGGCATCGTAGCGTGTCCAACCACTTTCGCCGTCTCTAGGCTGAATGAGCAGTGACCCATCTTCTTGGGGAAGCCAGTTACCGGTCGTTTTCCAGCCGCTGAGGTCTTTTCCGTTATACAGCGAAGTGAATTTTGTCAGTTCGCGAAGTTTGATGTTTCGCCAGCGGACTTCATACGGTCCCTGACCAGCACCGATGCCGTGAACCTGAAGACCAATGAAGCCTTTGGGATGCGATTTGTAACGCTCTTCATGAGTGAGATTCGAAACCTGATGACCGTTGATCCAAGTTTGAATCTGGCTGCCAACAGCGACGACTCTGTACTGGTTCCACTCACCGTCAATAAAGTGATCATGAGGCTTCCGATCTGCATCGGGAGTCATCCATCCCCCAGCAGATTCGCCGTAAACATAGCCTGCCATCTTATCGAGAGAGATCTCGACTTGAGGACCGTTCACGCGACCTTCGGGAGTATCACCGACTGTTTGCGAGCGAATTTGCACACCGGAATTTAATTGCGGGTCAACCTTCACTTCGAATTGCAATTCGAAGTCGCCGTAGAGCTTGTCTGTACACAAAAACGAATTAGGGCTCCCTTCGTTGGTCTTTCCAACAATCGCGTCACCTTCAACACGATAAGTAGCGGTCCCGTTATTCTGTGACCAGCCATCAAGGTTTTCGCCATTGAACAGCGATTTCCATTGAGAACTCTCTTCCGCAGAGACTTGTCCTGGTAAGGCGAACATCGCTAAAGCAACGAGGCTGTAAAATGAATTATTTCTCGGCATGTGTAAACTTTCAAACAGATGATTAATTCGAAACGTATCTAACTGGAGTGTACATAAACCCCAAGTTATTTATTGGATCTGAGTATGAGTGTGTGGAAGTAAGAATAAATAGATTCCAGGTGAAAGTTCTCATTCATCCCTTAACTTAAGTTTGACATGCACCTGAAAGTGACTGAGAAAGATCATTAACAACTTCTTCGATTTTCACTCAGCCAACCACGAATCGCAATGGTGTAATATCACAAAACGATTATAATATTTAACTTCACAAATTCACTATCTCCTAAAATCCTCAATAATTTTTGAAATGTCACCTCGAGAAGTCGCTCTTATTTTAAACATTAACAAGCCTTATGACCGAAAGGTTGTGGCTGGGATCGCACGCTTTACGAGATCACATCCCGATTGGCGAGTGTATGTCGAAGATGAGCCGCTCGCAAAGATTCCGAATCTGAAACGCTGGCATGGGCAGGGAGTTATCGCCGACCTTGATGACCAACAGGTACTTGAAGCAATCAAAGGGCTGAAGATTCCGGTCGTTAACATGAATGGCACGTAGTTATCTGTAAATCGTTTCCATGAAACGGTATATACACAATTGGCTTCACTTGCTGAGATGAGTTCACCACAACTGCATCTTCGGCAAGGAGGCCAGAATTATGAGTGTGAATCATGGGCGACTGCACGAACAGATAAAATTTCTGAGAAGGCAATTTCTTCAGGACGGCGGCTTACCATTTACCGACGTCCTCTCACACGCTTCCATCGCACAGGCGCTGGAAGCAAACGGTGTGTTCTGGAAAGACCGAATCTATACGCCGTTGGTCACATTATGGGTGTTCCTGGGCCAAGCATTGAATGCTGACCAGTCCTGTTCCTCAGCAGTTACACGCTTCAACGCGTATCGTGTTTCACGCAGACTAAAACCGTGTTCATCGGAAACATCGGCGTATTGCCAAGCGAGGAAACGATTGCCGGAGAGATTCTTTTCTGACGTGGCACGCCAGACAGGTCGAGCGTTAGATGATGAGTCGCAAGTCGGTTGGCTTTGGAACAATCGTCGAGTCTATCTGTATGACGGATCGACCGTGACGATGCCTGATACGCCAGCAAATCAGACAGCCTATCCTCAAATTCCAGGGCAAAGACCAGGGCTTGGATTCCCGATCGCTCGAATGGCTGCGGTGATCTCGCTCTCTTGTGGTGCGATCGTGGATCTAGGCATCTGCCGCTTTGCAGGCAAAGGCCAAAGTGAACTTGGGCTACTCCGTCGATTGATGAAAGTGTTTCGTCCAGGCGATGTCATGCTCGCGGATCGTCTGATGTGTTCGTGGGCAGAGATTGCAGCTTTACAATCACTGGGAGTCGATTGTGTTGTCCGTCATTCTGTAATCCGCAAACTTGATTTCCGATGTGGACGACGACTTGGAAAAGATGATCAGATTGTGAGTTGGCCAAAACGTTATCCACGTCGTAGAGAAGATCGGGCATTTACGACCGACCTTCCGGATCATTTACAAATTCGAGTCTGTCGTGTCCATGTCGAACGCCCCGGGTTTCGTAGCAAGCTGCTTGTCCTCGCAACGACACTTTTAGATCCCATTGAGTACCCGAAAGAAGAGCTCGCTTCGTTATATCGAGCAAGATGGAATGTCGAACTTGATATCCGCTCACTTAAACAAACTCTGCAAATGGACACCCTACGTTGCAAAACACCAAGCCTCGTTTGCAAAGAGATTTGGACGCACGTGCTCGCTTACAATTTGATTCGCACGATCATGGCTGGGGCCGCCGCGAAGTTCGACATCGATCCCAGGACTCTCAGTTTCAAGATGACAGTTCAAACTCTACAAGCATTTCAGCCGGTCATTGCGTTCATCGACCGGCGAGACTCGATAGTGCGGATGCAACTCTACGAAGATTTTCTTGTCGCGATTGCCGTCCATCGAGTGGGTGACAGACCCGACCGATTTGAACCCCGCAAGAGAAAATCAACATACCGCCGACAACTCTTCATGACAGTCCCAAGACACGAAGCGAAACGCCAGATCCTAAAAGGACTTAAGAAATAACTACGTGCCATTCAACGATGTGACCGGTGCAGATCAGATGGGGAAATTGTGCTGGTCATGGTGATCGATTGCATGATGCTTCACAAAAATTCCTGCACAGTTTTGAGGTCATCGACCGACTACGTTACATAATTTGGAAGATGTCTAAGGCACTACGACATTTTCTCTTGAAACGAGAATGGTAGACCGTGTCCAGTCGATAAAGTTTTGCTCATCGTCGAAAAATATTTTTACGTATTCCTGCGCCTTGTTTGTCGACCAGTTACGTGCGAGTGCATCTTCGCTTTCGACCCAAAGCTCAGCAATCCCGTCAAACGGGTCTTCCAGTCCAGTACGAGGTCCAATCACAAGGTTCCGGGCGTCTGTCTCAAAAGGAAGGACTTGAACATATCGCTGCACCCCGAGAATTGCGAACGCGTCTGCTGGGGCGGCTTGAGGATGCTTTTCGCTCCAATAAGATTGAAAATCCTCTAAACTCAGGTGTGGAAGACGTCTCATCAAGTAACTGATTTTAATCATGGGCTATTCCTTGTGAATGGATTGCTTCACGGATTGTGGTTGAATGTGTATGTGTTTGTGATTTTACTTGATTCTCGCCAAGATATCATAAATTTGTAAATTACTATGTTGTTGAAAGCTATTTCTCCGCGTAAATGTAGTGCAGTGTTCGGCCATTTAGTTCATGCATTAACTCAACGAATCAGCCAATGTCTGAAGTTACAAAAATTGTCAATTCGATCGATTCCGATGAACCAACCGCTGCGGCTGAGTTGCTTCCTCTTGTCTATCACGAACTTCGGTCCCTCGCGAGAGACCGGCTTGCAAAAGAACCTAACACACCAAGCCTCCAGCCAACACTGCTTGTCCACGATGCATTCCTGCGTTTGGTAGACGTTCCCAATCCGCAGAATTGGGATGGTCGCAAGCATTTTTTCTCGGCAGCCGCTGAAGCAATGCGACGGATTCTCATTGAGCATGCTCGTCGAAAGCGAACGAGAAAACATGGTGGTAATAAAAAGCGAATCGCATTGCATTCAAGCATCGTAACAGCAAAAACAGCTCATTGTGACGTGATTGACCTCAACGAATGTTTGATGATTTTTGAAGCAAATTGGCCGGTACATGCGAACATCGTCAAACTTCGCTTTTTCGCAGGTCTTTCAATTGCAGAGACGTCTAAGACGCTAGGGATGTCTAGCGCAACTACTGAAAGATATTGGACTTTTGCAAAAGCGTGGTTGTATTCAAAGCTCGACAATACGCTCAGTTTAACCCCGTAAGATTTCCGGAATTTCACAAAAAAGAAGACTTTGCATGAGGGAGTAGAGAGCCAAATCTCGCATTGATCTATTGTTGGAGCAGGTATAGATCATCGTGTGTTCGATTGAGCAGTATGAGAATTGACAAGGACAATCTGGAATCGTTGTTTTTTGCTGCGATTGTGTTCGAAACAAAAGAGCAACAACAAGAGTTCGTGAAAAGCGAGTGTGCTGACGATGACAGTCTCTACCAAGAACTTGTCAATTTACTTGATGCACACGCAAGGGCAGATCTTTTTCTAGAAAGCGGAGTTGAAGTCGAAGCAGCATTTGTTGGTAATTATTACGAAGCGGATTCAGAGGCCGTTTATATTCCCGG
>JABJMI010000734.1 GCA_018659505.1 Planctomicrobium sp. | reverse complement strand
CTTTTGACTCTGTTCTCAACAGTTCTGTTCTTCCCCTCACGCAGCGAAGCCCATCCCTTCCATGCGAGTTCAATGGAAATGGAATGGAATGAGAAAACAAATGCCTTTGAAGTCTCTGTCCAATTAGACCCGAATGACCTGGAGCAAGAACTCCGTCGATTCAGCAAAAAAAAGATTGTTCTCGAAGAACTCTCTTCAGATGAAATTGACTCTAGCAATCTTGTTTTTCGATATCTCACCAGCGCCTTCGCAGCGAGCTACAATGGTCAACAACTTAAGGTGAAACCCATCGGGTTCGAAGTTGAAACCAAATCTGCCTGGATCTACTTCGAATTGCCGGTAGCAATAAACGAAGTTCATACGAAATTAGACAACCTGAAAATCACTAACAAACTCCTCATCAATCAACATGCTCAAACGAACAATTTCTTGCTGAAGTACAAACAGCAACGCTTGTCGACAACCTTCCATGAGAAGAGAACGAATGCTCTCATCAGAAGAGACGATTCAATCGACAAGTTACAGATTGTTAAGAATAATGTTGACGACTAAGCTCGTTCATAGCGAAGAAGACCTCGTTCGGAGTTGAACTTCGCGTCAGATTTCTTATCTTACAGACATAAGTGTTGTTTCAGTATCAGTATGTTGGGGAGAGCCATTGTGCCAATCAAAGCGAAGTGCCGGAAATGCAGTAAGGTCTATACCGTCAAGGATGAACTGGCAGGCAAGAAATTTCGCTGTAAGCAATGCCAGACGCCAGTGACAGTCCCGCAACCGGCTGTCATCCTGGAAGAAGAGCCGGAACCAGAAGAAGACTTGTTTGGCAGCAACGATGATTTTGGTGGCGACGACTTCGGTAGCTTCGGCGACGATTTTGGAGATGACTACGGTGAACCAGTTCGCCCCAAGAAACGAAAGAAGAAGCCCGCCCCGAAGAAGAAACGACGGAAGAAGAAGTCATCTGGACCGGGAATTGGCGCTAAGATTGGTGGATTGTTTGGTGCCGCAATTGGTGTTTTGTTTGTAATTGGCTTTGTTTTCAGGATCATTAACGCTGCTGGCGGACTCGATCTCGGTACAAGTTGGAAGTCTTACACAACGCCAGACGGTAACGTAACAGTTCTGATGCCAGGCACAGCGAGCACTGTCCCAAACCACTCGATGGCACCTGGTGGACAAAGTTACGGAGCGTCCGGTCGAAATTTTGGCTGCGCGATCACAATTGAGCCAATGGTGGGCCAACTCGCAGGCATGAGTGAAGATGAACTCTTTAACGCATTCGAATTTGGCTCTGGTATGATGGGCGCCTCTAATGTAGAGCGAACAACATTGAATGGAAAAAGTGCCATCAAGTTCGATGCCTTGAAAGCAGGCATCAAATCCGAAAACATCGCCTTCGTTCACAAAGACAAAGTTTATACGATGAACTACATGTACAAAGGGGTCAAAGGAAGTAAGGGATCGAAGTATTTCAACTCGATGAAATTGAATTGAGTTATTCCAATAACGGATAGTCCCATCAACTTAAGTCCCGAATGATCTCTTCGATACTCTTCCGTTGGCTCTGTAGTCCGGCGAGAGATTCTCGGACACCATTCACGACCGCTTCGGGGGCGCTGTTTACAAACTTGTCATTCTTGAGCTTCCCTTCGGCACCTCGAATGTGCTTGTTCACTTCAGTGAGTTGCTTCTGTTGGCGTTCGAGTTCGGCTTCGGTATCGATGAGTCCTTCCAGCGGAATGTAACCGTCCGCATCTCCTAATGAGAAGCTGGCGGAACCGGATGGGCGTTCGACATCTGCTCCAGCTGCTTCCAAGACTGCTTTGGTGAGGTTATCGAACTGTGATGAAACCGACTGCATATCGTCAGCGACTTCAGCATTCGTCCGCATGAGAAGCTTGACCGATGTTCCCGGCGGTATGTTGTAAATCGCTCGCACATTACGGACAGCGACAATCGTATCTTGCAGCCGTTCAAAGCGATTTTCGAGCGTCTTATCTTGCCACTCGGCTGGAATCTTTGGCCAACTCGCATTGATGCAAGAATCTTCGACCGATTGCGGACTTAACTTAGCCCCGGGTGATCCACCTGGGGAACATACTGGTAATGCACGTTCGGGAGCGATTTCGTTTAAGCGATGCCAAAGGTCTTCGCAGATGAACGGAGTAAATGGTTGCAGTAAACGTACTAATGAATCTAAAACCGCTAGTAAGACTCGCTGTGCTGTGCTGCGGAGCGATGAATCTCGCAGGCGTGGTTTGATCATCTCCAAGTACCAATCGCAGAATTCGTTCCAGGTGAAATCACGGATCGCACGAGTGGCAGCGTCGAACTGATAGCGACCGAGGAATTCATCCATTTGATTCGCGACAGTCGAAAGCCGCGAGAGAATCCAACGATCTTCGAGTTGCAACTGATCTTCGGTGACCTCACCGGCTGTGTACCCTGCTCCCCCACTTCCAGAGACACTGTCGGATTCTTCAAGATTCATCATCGCGAAGCGGGCAGCATTCCAGAATTTGTTGCAGAAGTTGCGACCATATTCGAATCGCTCGGAGACCATTTTAGCAATCGGCTCATCCGGATTGGCATCGTATAGCGGAGTCGTGAACTGGCTTTCCTTTTTGCACTTTTTGTTCGAGCAAACGAGAGACGGTTTCGGTGCTCCTTGCGGAACGGGGAATTTCCCCTTCATGGTGCTGGGAACGACGATTGTGGAGGTGTCCAGCTTATACTGCTTGGGAGCGATCATCTCTTCACAGTGTGGACATTCGTAGCTGATCGGTAGGCGGACGTCTTGCGTTTCGCCAGCGAAGGAAGCGATTGTGAAGCGAATCGCATCGGCGCCGTACTTCTCGATCAGGTCAACGGGATCGACTCCGTTCCCTTTGGATTTGGACATCGTTTGCCCGAAGCCATCCAGGATTTTTGGATGGACATGCACATGCTGAAACGGCACATCATCCATGTTATACAAACCGGTCAACACCATACGTGCGACCCATAGCGTGATAATATCACGCGATGTGATAAGAACAGAACCGGGGT
>JABJMI010000950.1 GCA_018659505.1 Planctomicrobium sp. | reverse complement strand
CGTGAAGTTCTCTTTGCATCCTACTTGCGGTTTCTAACTCCTCAACGACTAGGTTTTTGGTTTCTGCAGGATCGTTTTGGACATCGAACAATTCCAATTGTTCCTGTTTTCCTCGCTGACTCTTAACGATGAGTTTAAAACGATTTCCCAACAGAACGCGCGAGCCAGCGTAATCATCGGGGGCAATTTGTGGGTGAAGATAATTTCGAAAATTCCGAGTCTTGATGTCTCCCATTTTCTTAACGAGAGGTGTCGTACCAGTTTGTACCTCTGCCTCAAGGTAGGGCTTATTCTTCCCTTCTATTTTTGTATCATAACTCCAGAATGCGATCGGATTTTCCCGCAAAATCATTTCCCCATCAATCAATGGAGTTAAATCGATCCCATCTAGCGGACGATCCGGAAGGTTGGTTCCTGTGAGAGTACAAAGCGTCGGTAACATGTCACTGGTGACAGAATTGACATCAGAGACTCTCGGTTCTGACACTCGATTGGGCCATTCGATGAGTCCCGGAACCCGAATCCCTCCTTCGTACATATTCCCTTTTTGACCACGGAAGGGAGATGTCACGATGCCATCACCCGGAGTCCCATTGTCTCCGCAATACCAGAGTATTGTATTGTCTCGCAATTTTTGTTTTTTCAGCCAGTCCCTGAGTTGACCGATCGAACGATCCATCGCAGTAATTTCAGCGTATCGCTCTCGAAGGACGTCCCTGAGTGGGCGTTTTGTCGGTCTGCCCGTTTCGTTCGAAGTCAGTCGGACTTCCTTCTGAGCATACTCTACTGGCAGATTGTCGTAGAGCGCGAGATCCTGATCAAGACCACTGTAAGGTTCATGAGGCGATCCAAACCACACAACGGTGAAGAATGGCTGTTTCTTCTGCTGAGCACTTTTCAAAAATTGAATAGTCTCGGCAATAATTAATTCAGAACTTTCCCCCTGGTATTTCTGTGGCGGACCACCATTGCGAGACAGCGTTGGGTTCAGTTCAAAGAAATTGTCATGAGACAACCACTTATCGAACCCCATCGCTCCAGGGCTTGTTGGTGAAGAAGCCTTTACAGGTCCGAGATGCCATTTTCCGAAGTGGCCACATAGATAGCCAGACTCTTGCAGAAGTTGAGCGATCGTGATTTCTTCTGGCCGAATGGAGTAGTTCGGTGCGAATGTTCCATACCGATTGGGGTGCCTGCCTGTCATGACACTTCCGCGCGTTGGTGAACAAGACGGATGTGCCGAATAGAATCGATCAAGCCGAAGACCATTCCGAGCCATTGCATCAAGAACGGGTGTCTTCAAGTAGGGATGCCCATTGTATCCGGTTTCGTCCCAGCCATGATCATCTCCCATCAACAACACGATATTTGGTTGGTCAGCAAATGAGGTTGCTTGAAACGCTAAAAAGAGAATCGCAATATGAAAGCGCGACAAAAATAAAACCATCTTCATCCCAATACAGGTTAGTGCAAATTCAAAAAAGCCTGAAGCTGATCAGATGTTTCTAAGCAGTCCTTGAACGATCTGCCCTTCCTGACCGTCGAGTAAGGATTGTTCACGCCCGCTGCGAAGATAAGTCAGTAACTTAGCATCCAGTCCGAAAAGGTGTAACAACGTCGCATGGTAGTCGTAATGATTGACGATGTTCTCCACTGCTTTATGACCAAATTCATCTGTGGCCCCATAGGTATGACCGCCCTTAATGCCACCACCTGCCAGCCACATGCTAAAGCCATACGTATTGTGGTCGCGACCAACCTTGCTTGCTCCAGCATTGTTTTGAATCACAGGAAGTCGACCCATTTCACCTCCCCAGTGTACAACAGTCGATTCGAGCAACCCACGGCGTTTTAGGTCAATGACCAAGGCAGCCGAGGGTTGATCAGTCTTCTGACACGCAGCGGGTAAGCTCGACCGAATGCTCCCATGGTGGTCCCAATACTGATTTTTCGTGTATAGCTGAACGAAGCGAACCCCGCGTTCCACCAATCGACGTGCGATGAGACATCGCGTTCCAAATTCTTGTGTCACTGGTTGATCGATCCCGTATAGCACTTGAGTCTCTTTTGTTTCCTGGCTGATGTCTAACGCTTCTTTAGCAGCTGTCTGCATCTTAGCTGCCAGTTCATAACTAGAGATTCTTGCCTCCAAATCGAGTTGACCTGGGTGTCTAGCGAGATGTTCCTGGTTGAGTTCATTAATGAAGGATAAATATCGCTGTTGTGCTTTTCCTGCTAACTGTTTGCGTGCATCCAGATTGAGAATTCGAGGTTCACGAGGGCGAACAACAGTCCCTTGAAAGAGGGCGGGCAGCCAACCATTTGACCAGTTGTGAACTCCCTCAACTGGAATTCCTTTGGGGTCAGTCATCGCCACAAAAGCAGGTAGTTCTTGTGATTCGCTGCCCAATCCGTAAGTCAGCCAAGATCCCAAAGCAGGTCGACCACGTTGGATACGGCCTGAGTTCATGGCATGAATTGACTGTCCATGATTGTTGACTCCAGTATGCATCGAACGGACAACAGTGATGTCATCGACAATTTCGCCCAGGTGTGGGAGTAGCTCTGACAACTCAGTACCACAAACACCATGTTTTCGAAACTTCCAAGGACTCGCCATGACGATCGGGCTCGCTTGCGCCGCGTTGTCATACTTCAACTTTTCCGGAAATTCTTTACCATCATATTTTTCCAGTTCTGGTTTGGGGTCGAACAAATCAAGATGACTGGGACCGCCTTGCATGAACAGTGAAATCATCGCCTGTGCTTGAGGAGCATGTGACGGCAGTTTGGGTTTCAGATCGAATGATGTTGGTGTTAACTCCGGTTTCAAAGGCGCCGCTTGTGCTCGATCTTGATTGAGTAACCAGGTCAAAGCGAGAGATTGCAGCCCAATTGAGGAAGATGCCAGGAAATGGCGGCGTGAGGAGCGAAACATTTCAAAGTTCATGACGTGACTTTCGAGGAGTAATGTAATCTTCTACAGAAGGAAATCAGTCGATGTACAGAAACGAATTCGATCCGATCAGGGCTTGGCAGAAGCTTGTAAGCGCTAGTTCTTCGGAAGATTGCTGACTTTCGGGGCGCGGTTCCTCATTGTAGTTTTGAGTCTGTTGGCTTAAGTACAAGGCTGCGTTACTCGATTGTTCGATGGAAGGTTCACGTCCAAAAACAAGTTTCCAAGCAAGCTGAATCTGCTTGCTTTGGTCATTCGGGGCGGTCTCTCGGAGACGGCTCGCAAAGTATTCAGCCATTTCCGCTGAAAAATCGCTGTTCATCAGCATCAAAGCCTGTGGTGTCACCGTTGAGGAGTTCCTGACCACACAATTCGGTTCCATAGCAGGCATGTCAAATGTTGAGAGCACTCCCAGTGGTCGACTGCGACGGATCTGAATATAAAGACTCCTGCGGAATTCTTCTCCGTGCAGATCAATCGCTGCAAGGGGTTTTCTTTCTCCATCGAGGTTCTCCTTTCCGATCACGATTTGTCCAACGGCGTCTTCCATAACCGGAACAGGCTCTCCAAACAT
Organism: Planctomicrobium sp.; assembly: GCA_018659505.1. GTDB lineage: Bacteria > Planctomycetota > Planctomycetia > Planctomycetales > Planctomycetaceae > Thalassoglobus. Next base: position 671 of record JABJMI010000950.1, on the reverse strand, counting down.
TTTCAAATTCAGTTTACCGCTCAAGGAGAGCATGGCGTCTCGAACGGTTTCCGCATCGAGTCGTTGTAAACTACGTCGGCTATACAATCGGTTGTCAGGATCGCGTTCTACCTTGAGTGGCGTTTGCTCGGACGACTGCCGGTAAGTCGTTGATGTGACGATCATTTTGTGAAAGGTTTTCACTTTCCAGCCGTTCTCGACAAAACGCGTTGCGAGCCAGTCGAGCAATTCAGGGTGCGTGGGACGACCTCCGAGGTAACCAAAGTCGCCGGGGGTGTCGACAATGCCTTGTCCAAAATGGTTAAACCAGAAGCGGTTGACCAAAACTCGTGCAGTCAGTGGATGCTGTCCGTTCGTCAGCCTGCGAGCAAAGGCAAGCCGTCTCCCTGTGCTGGGCAATGAGGAATCATTTTCGGGAATTGATGCCAACGACAAATGATTCAGTACCGACAGGCCGGCGGGCAGAATTTTTTCTTTCGGTTGTTCAAAATCGCCTCGATAGAAAAGGAAAGTCTCTGGCACCTGATCTGGTACTTCAGTGAGTGCCCGAACGAATCCTTCAGGTGGTTTTGTAGCTCGAACCTCTGCTGCTTTCTCGCTCAACTCTTTCAGTCGGTCAGCCTTTAGTGTTGCCAACAATTCTGTTCGTTGCTGCTTAATTTTTTCGATTT
>JABJMI010000586.1 GCA_018659505.1 Planctomicrobium sp. | reverse complement strand
GACGGTTTTCGCTGATGCGGTCTTCGTGACCTGTTCCCACTCCTACTCGCACGGGAGCCAGATTCTCATAAGCCTCTTTCACTGCTTGAACAGTCAATTCGGCAACATTGGGAGCCACTTTCCCATGGCAGTGGCTAGCGTTGATGATCACTCGGTTTGTTTTGATGCCAAGTTCGGTCTGAAGTGACTCACGAACGGTCGGCAGATAGTCATTCTTAACAGGTCCAATTTCGCCAATCGCAACGGCGTCGACTGTGATGATGACAGCTGTCTCAGAATCAGATTGAACGACCAACGCTCGAACATGAAGTGGATCATTCACTGGACCAGCTTCATAGTTCGTAACGTCAACTTTCGCAGCACCTGCACGCAGAGACTCAGCGATAGAAGTCTGCGTAATCAGGCAAATCAAACAAGTAATGCAGGAAATTCTTACTGTCCAGTGCGACGCTGACTTTTTCATATACATAATCTTTGATTCCTACTGAAGTGAGTCATTAACCTGAATTATTTCAAAAAACCATACCTGCTTCCAACATCTGCACTCAATTCTGATATCCAATGTTAGGGAAGTGAGAAAATGCTGCAACCAGGGGTTTTGAATGTCTATTTTGCTGAGAAATAGGTGAATGCAGTCGGAGATCATGTCAGCCATCCAGTCGCAGACCCTGTCAACGGATAAGATGATTTACGATAATAACTTGGCTATTTATTACGATTCGTTTGAGGAATTCCCACTTCTCCCAAGAAGGTTTAAGAAAAATCCCCGAGGCGATTGAGGAACAGGAACGAGTTGCTACAATTCGCTCCAATGTCACCAAAGCGTGGCATGGGAGCGTAGCTCAGTTGGTAGAGCAACGGACTTTTAATCCGTAGGTCCAGAGTTCGAGTCTCTGCGCTCTCACTTGGTATAAAAGGAGTTACGTCAATTTGGCGTAACTCCTTTTTGCATTTGAGCTCAGTGCTTTGACTAGTTCTACAGCCTCCAGAGTCAGAATGGATGTGCAGTCGCCAGCGAATTCTAGGCAATTTTTCTATCTATGTGAGAATTGCTATTCTTCAATGCTTTCTGATGCTCAGTTCCGTTTAATCAATAATCGGGAGTAAACTAAGACCAACGCGCTTTCGTTCTTCATCTAAATTGTCGACCCAAACGGTCACAACATCACCGACGTTGACATGGTCAAAAGGGCTGGAGACGAACGTGTCGGACATTTTACTGATATGAACGAGGCCGTCGTTTTTTAAGCCGATGTCGACAAACGCTCCGAAGTCGACAACATTTGTGACCGCACCTTGCATGCGCAGACCGACTTTTAAGTCTTCGAATTTCAACACTCCAGAGCGGAAGAGTGGTCCACCGATTTCTTGCCGCGGATCGCGTCCCGGACGCAGTAATGATTGGATGAGATCTTCGGCGGTAAAATGATCAACTTGGAGTTGAGTCGCGATCTCTTGTGGTGTGGTCGCGGATAACTTGGTCATCAATTCAGTGGACAGCTTGCCTTTAGAGAGCATCGATTGATCGCCTCCGAATTCTTTTAACAGACTTTTCGCGAACGGATAACTTTCGGGGTGAATCCAGGTCGCATCGAATGGTTCGTCACCATCAGAGATACGCAGGAACCCAGCTGCCTGAGTGAAAGTGACTTCCCCGATGCCTGCGACTTTTTTGAGTTGCTCGCGTGAACGGAATGATCCATTTTCGTTTCGCCACTTCACGATGTTTTTCGCACTCGTCCGATTGAGTCCAGAAACATACTTTAGCAACTCAACACTCGAACGATTCAAGTCGACTCCCACATTATTCACGCACGACTCGACAACAACATCAAGAGATTCTCGAAGTCGTTTCTCAGCGATATCATGCTGATACATCCCCACACCGATGTGTTGCGGTTCAATTTTGACCAGTTCGCTGAGCGGATCCTGCAAGCGGCGACCGATGGAAATTGTTCCTCGTACAGTAGCATCATAGTCCGGGAATTCTTCGCGCCCGACGTCGCTTGCTGAGTAAATACTTGCTCCCGCTTCGTTCACGATGACATATTTCGCTTTCAAGGAATGTCCTTGAATCGTCTCAGCGACCAATTCTTCAGTCTCCCTTGAAGCGGTTCCATTGCCAATCGCAATGACATCGATCTGATGAGTCTGGACTAACGCTGCGAGTTTAGCTTTCTGTTCTTCTAGCTTCTCTTTCCCGATGACGAAGATCAGGTCATTGGCGAGAATATTTCCATCTTCATCGACGACGACAATTTTACAGCCAGAACGAAACCCGGGGTCAATCGCCAAGACTCGCTTCCGTTCTAGAGGAGGCTGCATCAGCAAGCTTCGCAAGTTTTTCCCGAAGACTTCAATGGCGTGAGCTTGTGCTTGATCAGTCAAATCTCGACGGAGTTCACGCTCGATTGCTGGTTGAATGAGTCGTTTCAGCGCATCTTGTAAACACTCAGTCAGGAACTCTTTCGCTCGATGTGTTCCAAGTCGAAAGACAGCACCAGATTGAATTTGGCTGCGCTCGGCATCCCAGTCAAACTTAACTCGCAGTGCCTTTCTTTCTTCTCCCCGGTCAATTGCCAGCACTCGGTGTGGCGGGAGTCGATTCAGACCGGTTTCGAATGCCGCGTAATCCTTAAAAACTTGTTCGTCTTCCGTTCCCTTCACCAGTTTCGTGGCAACGCGCCCAGTCTGTTTCGCGACCGT
>JABJMI010000733.1 GCA_018659505.1 Planctomicrobium sp. | reverse complement strand
GGTTAACGGTAATGAATAGGGGAATCAAAAAGCCAACAGCCAAAAGCTAATCGCTAACATCCTCTGTTTCAGAAATTCAAACAATCTCCGACAAAAAAACTGCGAACCTTTCAAAATTGGTCTTGTCCTCCATGCAGAAAAAGTAACAATACTTTTAATCACGTTTCGAGCAACACGCAGCTCGAAGGGTATCCGCCCTCTAAAAGACCGGATCTGGCGCGCCGGGTGAAGTGGGATATTCAATCAGAAAGGAGGTGGTCCTGTGGATTCAGACTGTAGTAGCCAACATAAGCGAGGTGGTACTGCCTAGAGCAGTCGGCGGGCTGTCGTCGGCAGCCACCATAGAAAGTCAATGATCGAGAATGGCTTCGATCAAGTGTTGACTTTCCCTGTCAGAAACTTGTTCGCTTGAACATGATTCTAGTCAGGACCTCGGGATCACAGATCCTCGAGTATACAAGAGGCACGGTTTCAATTTGAAACCGTGCCTCTTACTTTTTGCGCTGAGTAATCTTAGTAAAAATATATTACCTCTGAGGCACGGAGAAAAACCTATAATGTGATCGTCGAAGAATTTCCTCCGTGCCTTTTCAATTTCCACGAAAACTCTTCCATTCACTATTGAAGAGTGACTGTTTTATTCTAATTCTCAAGCTGTATACTCAACGCATTGTTAAATGAACATCTCCCCTGTTTTTTGGGATAATACAATGCGATCCTTGCTACCTTTAATGACTCTTTGCCTGCTGGCAACTTATTCAGATTGCCATGCCGGCAACTGGGCCCATTGGCGTGGACCTTCTGGGAATAGTGTCGCTGAGAATGCAAATCCTCCGCTGGAATGGAGTGACACTAAGAACGTTAAGTGGAAAGTTGCCGTCCCCGGTCAAGGTTCAGGTTCTCCCATCATCTGGGAAGATCAGGTCTTCGTAATGAGTGCCGTCCCAGTTGAAGCCACGCAACGTAGAACAGGACGAGGTGCGCCACTTCCGGAACTTGAGTTCAAGATTTTCTGCATTGATCGCGATTCTGGAAAAGTGAATTGGGAGAAAACCGCAACGGTTGCCACCCCACATGAGGGAACACATTCGACCAATCCGTTCTCATCAGCCTCACCGTGTACAGATGGTAAACATGTCTACGCCCACTTTGGTTCACGAGGACTTTACTGCTACACAATGGATGGCGAGTTAGTTTGGAAAAAAACAGACTTCGGGAAAATGGAATCCCGGAATGGCTTCGGTGAAGGAAGCTCTCCGACGATCGCTGGCGATAAGATTATCGTTCCCTGGGACCATCAAGGAGCTTCATACATAACCGCCTTGAACAAACTGACTGGCGATTCAATCTGGAAAACTCCGCGTGAGGAACCGACAAGTTGGTATACACCTTTGATTATCGATCATGCTGGGACAGAGCAAGTCATCACCAATGGTGAAAACTATGCTCGCAGCTACGACTTAGAAACCGGTGAAGAATTGTGGCGTTGCTCTGGACAAACACAAAGACCGGTTGCTTCTCCTCTTTATTACAACGGACTTGTCTACATTGGCAGCGGACATCGCGGTTCGTTCTTAGCAGCATTTGATCCTAGTGGACGAGGCGATTTAAAAGGAACAGATAAAGTCGTCTGGAGTGTTTCTCGTGACACGCCTGATATTGCATCACCGCTGGTGATTTCAGATCGACTCTACTTCTATAAAGCCAAGTCTGGTCTACTAAGTTGCGTCGATGCAGCTACTGGAAAACCGTTTTATACGACAGCCAGAATCCCTGAACTGGAATACATCTATGCTTCACCTGTCGCTGCCGGTGGTCACCTTTACTTGACTGATCGAAGTGGAACGACTGTCGTGATCAAGGATTCTGAGAAGCTCGAGATCGTCGCGACCAACTCTGTCGGTGAAACAGTCGATGCGACTCCGGCTCCAGTTGATAATCAACTTTTCATACGTGGTGCGAAACATCTGTTTTGTATTGAAAAGTAAACTGTGGTTTATTCAATTCCCCCCCGGTGGATCACCAGGGGCTAAGTGGCGTTGAGATAGTTTTCCCTTCTACGAAATTAGTCAGATGAATTTTCTTGATATCGTTGTGCTCTGTTTGTACTTCGCAACCATGGTTGGTATTGGCATCTGGGCGATGCGGCGAGTCGATAATCAGGAAGACTATTTCATGGGCGGGCGTGGGTTCGGCAAACTCATGCAGACCTTCGCAGCTTTTGGTGCAGGTACTGGATCGCACGAACCTGTTAACGTCGGTCGCACCGCTTGGACAAGTGGTTTAAGCGGTGTTTGGTCCGCCCTGATGTGGCTGTTCGTCACGCCGATTTACTGGATCACCGCGGTCTGGTATCGACGCATGCGACATCTCACATTGGGTGACTGGTTTGTTGAACGCTACGAATCCAAAAGTCTCGGAGTTGCTTACACGCTGTTCGCATTTAGCTTCTACATTGTTTATCTCTCGACGATGTTCAGTGCCATTGCGAGTGTGGCTGCCCCATTATTAAATATTGATCAACTCTTTGGATTCGACCTGGAGACGATTCTCATCCCGATGATCGCGTTCATGGTCATCGTCTACGGAGTCTTGGGTGGTCTGACAGCGGCTTATTGGACCGACTTAATTCAGGGCATCTTCATTATCCTGCTCTCTGTGCTACTAATCCCCTCAGGGTTGTCAGCTTTGGTTCACAAATTTGGTGATCCTCAGAGTGATACACTCATGGACGGTTTTCGCATCATGCATGAGAGAGTTTCTCCGGATAACTTCAGCCTCTTCCAGGGACCAAGTTCGGGTGAATTTCCGATACAATACATTATCTCATTAACCTTACTCGGTATTGTCGGAATCGTTGTTCAACCGCACTTCATCGCAACCGGTGGTGGTTCAGCGAAGAGTGAAGACGAAGCCCGTATCGGTCTCGTGGTGGGGAACTTCCTGAAAAGACTCTGCACAGCTGGCTGGGCGATCACAGCACTCATTGCATTGGCATTGCTCGCTGACAATGCGGAGATTGCACTCGATCCGGATCGAGTCTGGGGAGTCGCAGCCCGTGAAATTTTGCAGCCGCTTGGCTTTGGATTAGTCGGTCTAATGCTCGCCTGTCTCTTAGCAGCTTTGATGAGTTCTGCTGATGCCTATATGATTGTGACCTCTGGCCTGGTGGCAAGAAATATCTATGCAGCTTACATCAATAAGAATGCCACCGAAAAAGAATATGTCTTCGTCGGACGGATCACAGGCTTGATCATCATCTTGGGGGCGTCGTTTTTCGCCTTGATGCTCTCGGACGTCTTTGCTCAATTTAAGATCGCGATGGAATTACCAATTCTGTTCGCTGCCCCGTTTTGGATCGGAATGTATTGGCGGCGAGCGAATCGAACTTCAACCTGGCTGACGATCGGCTTCTCCGCCCTGCTCTTCTTTATCTTGCCAGCTGCGTTGCCTGCCTTGAATCCATCACTTCGCACGAATGAAAATTTCCTCACGAAAACCAACGTGACAACTACTGAATTTACACGTGACGCCTCGGCAGCCGATATTGCGAAACACGAGGCCTGGGTCACTGCGACGTCGAGTGTCAACGACAGCGATCGATCAGAAGAGGAAAAAGCAAAAGCCTTGAAAGTGATGGGAGGTGAACCACCAGTCGCACGGATCGGCGAAAAAATTACCATTACCCGCACATCCGGCGGACAACCAATTTTCTGGCGCGGCGGAATCGCTCTCAATGAGGCAGGTGTCTTATCGGGAAAAGGTTCTTTCAGTCTCGACTATGTTGGCTATCAATTGCTCGGTTTTGACCTCTCTAAAGCCTCGAAGGCAACACTCGAGACCTTACGCCTTCCGCCCAGATTGCTGACTCCGTTCCTGTTTTTGATTCTCGTCAGTTTAGTCACTCCCAAAAAT
>JABJMI010000360.1 GCA_018659505.1 Planctomicrobium sp. | reverse complement strand
GTTTGATAGAGCTCTTCCTTCGGTCGCTGCATGTAGCGTTTCACGAGCTTGTATGATTCGGGACTATTCGCTGCATCCCAAACCCATGAAGACCAGTACGGATTGTTGAGTTTTCCGTTTCCCTTCATCCCCATCAAGTGTTTTTCAATGTAGATTTCTTCGGAACTCAGGTTCCGAAGGTAGCGATGCTCGCCATCGAAGATCGTGCGGATCGGATAAGCTGGACCTTCGGGGATGTTATTGTGGCAACCGTAGACCAATTCCCGATGAGTGTTCGATTCTCCGCGAATTACTTCGGCGAAACTTGTTCCATCGAATTTCAATTCAGCGGGATCTCCTCCAGCTAGCTCAACCAATGTGGGGGCTACGTCTGCGTATTGAACCATGGCATCTGTTCGTTGATCAACAGGTGACTTCCCCGGCCAGCGAACAATCAACGCCGTGTGCAGTCCGGTATCCCAGTTTGTCCATTTGCAACCGGGAAACTGAGAACCTTGCTCTGAGGTGAACATCACAACAGTATTGTCTGCTTTTCCAGATGCTTCTAAAGCAGTTAAGATCTCGCCAACTTGACCATCCATGTACGTGATCTCCGCGAGGTATCGACCAAAGGCCTCACGAGTTTTGGGAGTGTCAGCGATGTTTGGGGGGAGCTTGATTTCTTTCTGAGGGTACTGTGAAGCGTCGCCCATCACCCAGGGAACATGAGGATCGACCAACGCAACGACCAGACAAAACGGCTGTTCAGCTTGCTCGTTCATAAACTGACTGGCCTCAGACAGGTCATGTGCTTGGGTCGGATCGCGAACGCAGCTTGGATCGAATCCACTCACCTTTAGGAACGGAAATGCCTGTTCTGGTTTGACATGAACTTTCCCTGCGATGCCAACACGGTATCCGAGTGGTGATAAATATTGAGGCAAACTTTTCGTCTCAGGTCGACTGGCGGAATGGTTCCAGGCGCAGCCATTCCGCATCGGATACTGCCCGGTGTAAAGCTCTGCCCGACAGGGTTGGCACATTGCCTCACTGAGATAAGCACGATTAAAAGTCAGTGACTGTCGAGCTAGCTGATCAAGATTGGGGGTTATTGCATTTCCCCCACCATAAAGTGGCAAATCATTGTAAGTACAATCATCTGCCATGATGATCAAAAAATTAGGTTGCTCAGCGAGAACTTGACGTCCCAGCAAAGAACTGAGAGAAAATAATAGAGTTAGGTGAACCAAGCGCATCAATGGATTCCGTAAAAACTTGAGGAATAAACATTCAGACGATCAACCTAATGTACCATTGCAAGCACCGATTCGCGACGAACGAGAATTTACTGAACTGCTCTCGCGACAATTTTTTATCGCTGATTGAGATACTCTTCCAATCGTTCTGCTTTCCTCAACAAATATGGAATGTGTTGATTGTTCGCTTCGACAAACTGAGCAAGTAAACGCAAATGCTCTTTGAATTCCTCGCTGAACTTGGTGTTCTCCTGATCTCGCCAACTTGTGCTCAGTGACTCTAATTGACCAGCTAGTAGGTTCGCTTGGTCGGAGAGTGTGTTGTTAAATTGCTTGAGCTTGAGGGCAAACGCTCTTAACTCTTCGGGGTTGGCAATTGCTTGTGCCATGAATTTAGCTCCTGAACGAATCTTATTTTTAAGACCAACCAACTTGCAGCCTATCTCAGTTTTCATTGAAAGGAAATAAACTACATAATTTTTTGGCACCCTGAGATTTGCGGACATGCCACTTGATCGATACGATCATTAGTGTTGAATACGACATCCAACATTCTATATCTAATTAAACGTCACTCGTTCGATGCTCTCTTCAAGATGAAGCGAGTTTCCCGCGGGTTTCTGAAAATCAACCTTGGTAACACATCATGCAAAAAACATTTCTTTGGATCGCTGTTTTGGCGAGCCTTTCGTTAAATCCCCTGCTAGCAGTTGAGCCAAACAACTTGTCACAAGCCGAGAAGATGGCTGGCTGGGAACTCTTGTTTGATGGAAAATCAGCAGAGAATTTCCGTAACTACAAAAAGGATGATATTAGCGATGGTTGGGTCATTGAAGATGGAAATCTGATCCG
>JABJMI010000731.1 GCA_018659505.1 Planctomicrobium sp. | reverse complement strand
TGGTGAATCAAACTCAGAAACTTGATGCTTCATCGTATGCACCTGACCGAAGCTGACCAGCTGGAATTTGAGATCGGCTCCTGAGTGCAATACTTCAGGTGCATCTACAAATTTTAATCCTAGGTCAGGGTCACTGACATCTGAAATGTTTTCCGGTCGGGTGAAAAATTGAAAGAGTCCCTCACAAGAACATGGGAAGATGGTTTCGTCTTCGAATTCTGGCATCGAAGTTCAACTCAACATATATAGAAAAGTGTACTCATTCAGTCATCTCTAAGACTCTAACTTAGTTGCCGAATAAATGAAATCAATAGCGGATTACTCGTCAAGTTTCTTTTGTAGCAATTTGCGAGTCAACGTCTTGATGACCTCGTCATCGGATGGTAATTCTGTTTCCAGAAACGGTCGCAGAGGGATCGGTGTTTCATCCATGCGATACGCCGTCCCGGTAAGATGAACACCATAGGTTCCTACTCGAATCTTCACCGTCGGTGTGAACGTTGTTGCTTCATCGTCGTGCGCTAGTAAAATCGTTGGGATTTGTGCAAGGCAGTCCTGTGCTTTATTGGACAGTTTCCTCAAACCATCAGTCCCTACTAAGATCGCCAAGTCAGGTTCATTCGCTGCCAGCATATCTCCGGCTGAGAATTCACCGGGGTTGTAGCGGGGATAGCCACGATTCAGACTCACACTGAATGGATAGCCGGTTTGCCAGCAGAGCACGCTATCTGCGCCTGCAACGTCTCCGTAGCGTCTCATTCGGCGGGCAACAAATCGTGTATGCTGGTGTAAATCAGTCACAAGACTGAGCAGGGCTTCAACTTTTAAGTGGGGAGTTGTTCCATATGCCAATCCGAGCCCGAAGAAGATGGCACCATGCTGACAATTCATCATCCTGTCAGCGAATTCGATAAGTGTCGCCTTTTCAACACCACCGAATGTCTCTTTATCTATGGAAACCCCTTTGACTAATCCGCGCAACGCCCACAAGACTTCGAAATCTTTTCCCGGTTCGATTTGAATGAACAAATCCGCGAGTTCTGCGGTTTCGGTTTTGACTGTGTCTACGACGACCAGAAATCGTTTGCGAGATTTGTCAGTGCCAATGTCATTGATCTCCCCGCCGGAATAGCGCTCTAGGTGACGCGGATGAGATTCGACCGGGTTTGAACCCCAGAAAATGACAAGATCAGATCGGTTTTTGATTTCCCCTAAGCTACATGTGCTTTCGCCGATACGTTGAACAGCCATGATTGAAGGGGCATGACAAGTCGATGCTGACGTATCGATCACCGCTCCCAAGTAATCCGCCAGTTCACACGCTGCTCTTTGACCAGGTGTACTACTCGACGAAAGTCCATAAACAAGGGGGTTGCGTGATTCATCAATCAGCCTCGCAGCCTTGTTAATAGATTCTTCCAGAGTCGCTGCCTGACCATTTAAATCACATGGTGAATCGTAGTAATCTGTTTTCTTTAATAACCATGGTTCAGCGAGAACGCAGGCATTTTTCGCACCAACGACTGAATTATCATGAACATTGATCTGAAGATCATCACAGACGCAACCACAAAGTGTGCATGAGATATCGTTGTGGGTTACTGTTTCGTTGATCTTAGAATCGACTGTCATGACTTTCGGCTGGGCTTTAGATTGTTGACCTTACGAGATTAACGTAAGGAATGGATTCGTCGAGGAGGTTATCACCCAGAAACTTAATTTGCAGGTGTGTATATCTTCTCTACCGGAGAAATACGATAAAGGTGTCGATGTGTGAAAGTCCGAGAGACTTTCTATACCGAATCTTGAACTCTGAGATCAGAAACAGTCTACTTGAATCTGCCGCTCCTTCAATTCTTTCACATGGCCGGAGAAGAGCACTTTGCAGCGTCTCACCAAAGATCACCGAAATCAGTACGAGGCAGAAGGATATTTCATTCTTGAAGATGCGATTTCAGAAAACCACCTTCAGGTATTAAGAGACTCGTGTGATCGATTGATCGAGTTGATGCACGAAGAAATGGATCGTCTGAAGACCGATCACATTCACATTAGTCATCGCGGCAAGCGTTATCATATTGCAAAAAAATATGACCAAGTTCCTCGCTTGTCGGAATATGTCTTCAGCGAACTCATGGCAGAAGTTTGCCAAGCGACAATCGGGGATGATGCTTATCTGTTTTACGATCAGTATGTCGTTAAGGCAGCTGAACAGGGAATCAAATTTTCCTGGCATCAGGATTCGGGTTACCTCGGTTTTTCGCATCGTCCTTATGTCACAGTCTGGGCGGCAGTCGACGACATGACTGAAGAAAACGGAACAGCATCTGTGCTTCCATTCTCGACTGTCGGCATCCGAAGTTTGGTCGAACATATTCGGGACGAACAAACAGGCGATAAAGTCGGCTACTTCGGAAATGAATCAGGGATCCCTGCGGTTGTCCCCGCTGGAAGTCTGGTCGTGTTTAGTTCGCTTTCCTTTCATCGCAGTGGAGCGAATTTGACAGATAAAATGCGTCGTGCTTATGTGACACAATACTCTCCAGAACCTATACGTCGACCAGACTCTGAAGAACTAATGCACCTGGGAGTTCCCTTTCTGAAGGCAGGCAAGAAGATCGTATGAGCCATTCCCGTATATCCATTTTGTCAGTTGGACTACTCTCCCTCGCTATTGGTAGTTTCCATCAAACGGAATCGTTGGCTGACAGCACACCGAGTGTCGTGCTGATAATTTCCGACGATCAGTTTGCGGACGATTTCGGTTTTATGGGAAACGAGCATGTCTCGACACCACATCTCGATCAACTGGCAGCGAAGTCTGCTCGATTTGTAAACGGTAGCGTCCCGACCAGTGTTTGCAGCCCGTCTTTAGCAACCATTTTAACAGGGCTTTATCCACATCAACACGGAATTCATTTTAATCACCCTCCACCTGGGAATGGTGCGTTCAATCGAATGACCTCCCAAGAGGAATACAGAACGACACGACAACGAAGTTTCGAACTCATTAAGAATCAGGAAACCATTCCTAGAGTCTTACACCGAGAATCCAATTATCGCAGCCTGCAAACGGGAAAATTCTGGGAAGGACATTACCAAAACGCTGGCTTTACCGATGGAATGACAATTTTCGAACCGGTCCCGGGACAGACGTTCGGTGGCAATCGAACGCTCGCTTCTGGAGAACTGCAAGCACACGGGAACGGGGACTGGGGTTTGAAGATCGGTCGAGAAACAATGCAGCCGATAGCAGACTTTCTTGATGATGTTAAAAGTGATCCTTTCCTTCTCTGGTATGCCCCTTATCTGCCTCATCAACCTCACGATTCTCCTCAGAAATATTACGATTTGTACGAAGCAAACAAGGATATTGCAAAACATCGAATTCCTTACTACGCAGCGATTTCTGAGTTTGATGAGACCGTTGGAGAGTTGGTAGAAATGATTGAATCACGAGGAATCGCAGAGAACACGCTGTTCATCTTCGTAATCGATAATGGCTGGGAAGCAAGTGAAGTTCCGGAGCGAAGCAGACCGGAAGAATTTGCACATACAAAGAACAGTAAGCGCTCTCCCTTTGAACCGGGTCTGCGGACGCCGATCCTGCTGCGGTGGGACAAGAAAATTCTT
>JABJMI010000730.1 GCA_018659505.1 Planctomicrobium sp. | reverse complement strand
GGTTCAAGAATTCCTCCGCTACTATCAGGCGGAAAGAAAAATCACAGTGATCCTCACCAGTCATTACATGAAAGATGTGGAAGCCCTCTGCAAACGTGCGATAATCATCAATGATGGAGAGATCAAACATGATGGTCCTCTTTCAGAAATCGTCGACCGCTTCAGTCAGCACAAGATTATTCGTCTGCAATTCGCTGCCGGTCAAACGGCGAACGATCTCTCTCGTTTTGGAACCGTTCTGGAGCAAACGGGTCCAAGAGCGAAAATCGAAGTCGAACGCCAAAAGGTGCCAACCGTTTTAACGTCTTTATTGAATGAATACCGCATTGAAGATGTCGGTGTTCAAGATCGCCCATTGGAAGAAGTCATCGCAGAAATGTTTGCAGCGACTGACGATCAAAAGACGAATTAGTAAGTTCATCCCATGAGTGATCATCATATCTTTAATCTAATTGAGATCGCCACCTGGGATCTGATTGCTCAAGACCCGATACTCAAAGTTTTCACCGTTGTTGTTCTTTTGACAGTGTTTATTGCCTGTTTTCTGCTTCCCTTTAACTTAAACATCGGAAACCGTCAGCGAAAGGAAGGCAAGGGTACTCAGAAGGAACTCTTTCGGGTTTCTGCAGTTTTCGTATTCTTCCAAATGCTTCCCTTGCTATTAGGAGGGGGAGTATTTCTCACAAGTGATCCACAATTCGTCTCAAACGAGTTAATTGTCTTTTCTTCGGTAGCGATGATCATTGTGGCTTTCTGGAGTTCGTTTTATCTGTCACCTCCTGTTCGAATCAAGGGTTCAGATGACGCTCTGAACGAGTATACAGAGCCACTCTTCTTGAGCAGACTTGAAGAGATGTGTGCGAAACTTGGGATTCGCGTCCCTGTTGTTCGGTTGTTGAACAGTGCTGGCGGAGCGATGGGAATCCAGGCGTTCGCTGGTGGTTTGCCTGCTCCGTCGCTTGTTGTCAGCGACGGTGTAATACATCGACTTTCGGAGAAGGAAGCAGATGCGATTGTCGGGCACGAACTTGGTCACATCGCGAACAACTCTTTATGGTGGTTCCCTTTTACGATCAGCCTCGCCTGGACGATTGCTGTCTTTGGTTCAATTTGGTTGGGGTTCTGGAATTCTCTTCTGTTTGGTTTCGCTGTTCAAGCAGGTCTAAGCCGAATCGTCAGCCGACACTTCGAATATGATAGTGATCACAAGGCAGCGGCGGTTGCCGGCTTCACTGCCACAATCACTGCTCTTGATAAGATTCATATCTCATCAGTCGTAAACAATAAGGGTTGGCTCTCTTTTCTCGCCTATTCCATGGCGACACATCCTTCCCATGAAGAGCGGCTACAATCACTCTACCAGAGGGCTCCACTCGAAGATCGTCCAGTCGTCAACTGGTCAGTCGCAGCAGCAAAACGCCGGAAGATCGGAGCGAGCATAGCCTGTGTCGTTTGGATATTGTTACTGACTGGAAGTTTCTTACTTCCACAATCTGATTTGGGATATTTTCTTCGCAGCTTGCTTTTTATCTCCATCGGTTTGACTCCTACGATTCTGATTAACAAAGCGATCAGAAAAGATGTGAAATCAGAATTAAAACGTAGGCAGTTCAAAACGAAATCCAAGCCCAACTGGGTGATTTTTTCCATCACGGTCATTGTTATGCTAACTTTATTCTTCGTTCTAGATCAGGTTGAGAACCAGGCTCTTCATAATTCCATGGGAGAGATGATTTGGATCATCTTCGGCTTGCCAGTCGTAGTTGGTGTGATACTTGTCGTTTGGGGAATCTGGAGAGGCTCCAAGTCTCCACAAGCGAAAATACGACTTGCCATTCATCAGCGAAGATGGACAGACGCGGTCGAATCTGGAATGGAGTCTGCTGAGAAAATCAAAAGTGACGCTCCGCTGCGACATGATCTTAACCTTGCATTGTGGATGACCGGAGAGCAAGAACAGTCGATAGAGGCAATGCAGCAATTGCGAAACGACTTCCCAGACTTCAAGCATCCTTGGCTGATTGAAGCGTTGATGCACCTGGAATCGGGAGGGACTTCGCGCGCATTAGAACTGATTGATGAAGTACGTGATGACCTACAGGGCGATGTGAGCGTACATGGAATTGCTGCTCGCTGTTATCGTCAGTTAGGCCAACTTGAGAAGATGGAATCTGAGGCGGCAGCGATTCAAGAAATCATGCCTGATGCGGCAGCGGTTAGTGCTTTCCGTTGCGCCATTACGATTGACCAGCAAGAACTGACAGCTGCGAGAGAGTATTGGAAGTCCGCTGATAGCCTCGCTCCCGGAGACGCTTACATTACTCTACTTAAGGCGGAATTAGAACTTCTCGAAGGAAATCCAACCGAAGCCTTCACTGCTCTTGAAGATGCAAAGAGGCTCATCAATGCAACACCGTTTGCGTTTCTTGGAACTGAATTACGCAGTATTGAACAGCAAATGCAAGAATCAACACCGGCTTCAGACCCCAATGAAGAACAGTATACTGAAGACGAGACTGAGAATGGTTTAGGCTGAATCTAAAAGATTATTAAAAGGAAGCGTTCCACGCGCGTTACTGAACAAACCGGACTTTAACCTTAGAAAAGAACAAATAGCTGAAAGAATTCGTACAGCGGACAAGTTGCGATTACGAATAATTTGTGCTGGAGTCACTTCTTAAGATAGCCTTGGGTTTTCAACCCAAGGAGAGAATACCTGTCCCAAGTGATTCGTCACGGAGTGACGTTTTGTGGATCGGTGGCACCAACGAAGTTGCGAATGTTCAGCACAGATTGTCACTCCGCGACAGCGCAACCACATGGCAACTCAACTCTGCGTTAAAACGCAGGGCTGTCGGAAATTGTCGCTCTGCGACTATATGTTGCCTTGTCAGCCTTACAAAGAATGATCGCCCCGTGAACGGTTACACTAAATGAAAGTGTTTCAAAGACTACTTCTTTGTCTCAAAGAACTTACCCCAGCGGGACTCAGCATTCCCACCTTTGCCTTCGGTAGCATTTGCTTGAGTTTCTTCACCCAGTCTTTTCACTTCTTGTGCCAGATATTGTTTCACCTGGAACAGTTTAGAGCGTTCACGTGTTAGCGAAGCACGTTCTAGGGAGGTTGCGATTTCTGACTGTCGTAGATGGTCTTCTAGTTTTATCTTCAGGTCCAATAATTCCTGAACCAGCTTTTCAGGAGCGTGTTCT
>JABJMI010000727.1 GCA_018659505.1 Planctomicrobium sp. | reverse complement strand
TTCCACCAGATTCCAACAGTAATGTTTGACCAGGGACTCGGTTGTAAGTGGGACGTCCCCAGCCGACTTTCGCTTCACTTGGTTTGAACTGAGTAAGTGGCATCGCCTCCGATTGACCTCGATACTCCGCAGGAGTCTCGACAGAGACTGTTCGATCAAGCAAGTTGGTGGCAATCTCCTTTGCCAGTTTGTGCTTCAAGGTTCCTGCCAAAACCTCTGCCTGGTTTCGGTCTCCGCCTGCAAAAGCTTTCATAAACGCAGCCAACTCTTGTTTGACTTGAATTGTTGATACGTCCGGAATTCCGTTGGTGTCCACACGATATGGATATCGAAACTTCGTTCGTGACATGCGGCCTGATGCCGAACCATTTACATGCAGAGGAAACAAGCGGAGTTCACCTTTTTTGCCGCGCATCAAAGCATTTGATCGAATTTGAAAAGTCCCATCAGAATTGGGGATAGCTGTCGCTGTTGTTGAGTCGTAGTCACTTCCACCCTCTGGGTCGAAATACGCGATCACAGCATAAATCGGCGGAGTTCCTGCAACAGTTCCAGAAACTTCAATTGCATTTCCATCGGCTTCGATTTTCAGATCTTCGATTGACGATTCAACCTTCGCATTGATCCCTTTTACTGATCCCGAAAACTGCGGATGTGAAGCCAATCGCAAGACATGGGCTAGAGTCATAAAACTTCCCAGCCCTTCGCTGCGAACTTCTTGACCATATGTTCGATTTCCTGAGCCCATTAAAGCTGTGCCACGAATTCGTTCATCAGGTCTGGCTCGACAGTGGGGTAACCCCAAAGCGTGCCCTAATTCGTGGGCGACTCCACCTATGAATATGGAGTTATGTCTTCCGAGTGAAATTTTGCCGTATTCCCCATCAAAGATGATTGGTTTTAATAACGGTATGTTCTGTGTATCCAATTCTGGAGAATCGAGTTGCCAGGCTGTCCCGCTGCGGTATGTTCCGCCAGCGTAATAGGGTGATTTGTGAGTGAACTTTAGCTTCTGTTCATCCCAGTCTGCGAGATTGCAAAAGATGACGAGCGTTTCTGACTCGGCGTCGACTCCGGCTTTGCGAAGAGTTTCCAGACATTCTGTACGAATCTCATTTCCGGATTGCTTTCCGTAATACTCCTCGGGATGTTCACCACGGATGGCGTGTAAGACAAGTTGATCATTCTTGTATTGCAGTTGAATCGTATGATCATCAAAACCGAACCGTTCCATTTCTCCTCGATAGAACTCCTGGATGTGCTCCATAATTCTAGTCAGTCGAGCAGAGTAGTTATCAGGAAATTCACGATCCGCTGGTGTCCAGCAAATGAGGTGCAGGTAACGTGATTCCGATTCAGGAGAAGCATGCTGCCACTTCTCAAGAATCACCCGTGCAGCTTTCGCTTTCGCGATCTCAACAGTTGGCGTTTCGGCTGGAGAATTTCTAACAAGTAGAACCATGACTGTGAAAACTACTAGAAGTTTCATTCGAAGTGACTTTGTATTCTGATAGGATGAAAGTGTGATGGAACTGCTGCGTTTAATTGGCGAGTTGGCATTGTCAAATAATGTAAGCAGAAGAAGACGAGATGGGTGGCATGATTATCTCACGAGGCAGCATGAGCATGTAGGAGTCATCCTCCTTGAAGTCAACATACTTGCCTTACGAACATCATGCAATCATGGCATCCGGCTTGGCTCCTGTCTGAACATAGTAAGGTTCGTACCGAGAGGGTAAACTCTCATTCAGTCGTCCATCATCCCTAGGGAAATTTATTTGTGTGGAGAGTGTTTGTGAGCCGTTATTGTCTATTCATGTTATCTCTACTGCTATTCGTTCGTGCGAGTTATGGAGCGGATGTTCGTCCGAATGTCTTATTGATCATCACCGATGAACACAATTTTCGAACTCTTGGCTGCTATCGAGATGTTATGCCGAGAGAGCAAGCCGAGATGTGGGGAATCGGTGCCACAGTCGACACGCCGCAAATCGATAGTCTTGCTAAGGAAGGTGTCCTCTGCACGCGAGCTTATGCAACGTCGCCCGTTTGCTCTCCGTGTCGCGCAGCGATGATCACTGGACGATATCCACACGCAGCTGGTGTCCCAGCAAATGATAAAATTTTGGATCGATCAATTCCATCAATTGCAGATCGACTCAACGAAGCAGGCTACCGAACGTCCTTTATTGGGAAATGGCATCTGGGCGGAACAGGGAAACCAGAGTGGGCACCGAAAGTCGATGGCGGGTTTCAGACGACCAAGTATATGTTCAACCGTGGTCATTGGAAAAAGTTTTCGGCTGACATCGATCACCCCGCCGTCGGTGCGACCAAGAACGGGAAGCCGACTTATGGTGTCGATGAAGCTGATGAAGAGACGTTCGCAACGGACTGGTTGACTGACCGCGCAATCGAATACATCACGGATACAACAGAGGACAAGCCATTCTTCACCGTCATCAGTTACCCCGATCCACATGGTCCTAACACGGTACGGGCTCCCTACGATCACCGGTTCGACGATTTACCGTTTATGGCGCCTCGAACATACCGAGCGGGAAAAACAGAGCCAAAGTGGCTGGGTGGTTCCAAGAAACATCCGGTGTTTCGAGGAGATAGTATGTCGAGTTATTTCGGAATGGTTCAGTGCCTTGATGATAACATTGGTCGACTACTTGAGAGGATGGATCGCCTTGGAATCAAAGACAATACTCTGATTATTATGACGAGCGATCACGGAGATTTGTGCTATGAACATGATCGACTCAACAAGGGGAATCCCTACGAAGGTTCAGCGCGCGTACCGATGATTTTACGACACCCCAAGCTGATCAAGAGCGAAGAAGTTTACACGCGACCGGTCGGCACAGTTGACGTCACTCCGACAATAATGGGCTTGCTTGGTCTACCATCAAATCCCGAAGATCAAGGTCGCGACCTCTCAGCTGAACTCGCCAACGCGACCAAGGCGGAAAAGCGAAAAGATCAACCAGTCACTTTCATGCGAAACGCCGGAGTTGCACCAGCCTGGGTCGCTGCAGTTGACTCGCGATACAAACTGATCCTCTCAGTCAACGATGTCCCATGGCTCTTCGATGCCCAAAAGGACAGCGACGAACTCGTCAACTTCTATGGAACCCCAGGAACAGAAGCTGTTTCACAGCGTCTCGCGAAAGCACTGCAAGAACACGGAACCGCCAATAAAGACCCTCACTTAAGAGATGCGAAGATCGCTGCTTCTTTAGAACGTGTTCTTGGAAACTAGGTGCGCAGCGATGCAACACCCATTGCAAAATACTGGGACGAGTCCCAGCTTACGTCACTGCTGCTATCTGTTTTTTCAGCCTCTGTTTTCTGGAGAGAAAGTTGAATCTTTAGTCTCCATGAGATATCGGATGCCTTGCTTAAAAGCAGGCTTTAAATCGAATGATAGAAATGGGAGCCAATCCGGTTTCATTTGATCTCGAAACCATGCTGTATGGGCTAAAGCATATGCAAACATTGGCAAGGTCATATATTCCGGTCGTTTGAGTTTAGTTCCCGGCCAAGTGCTATATTGGCTGTCCCAATTGCGGGGAGAGTTTCCTAAGAAAATTCCAAATCCGTGAAACAATGCTGTTAGATCGGTCAGTAGTTCATTGTCGTACTCATATCCGGTGACACGCCGTTCGCCCATTAAACGGAGGTGTGCGAGTTCGTGTGCCATCGTTCCTACCAGGTTGGACAGATTGCTCATTTCAGACGTCTCGATGTGAATTATCGTCTTGTCTGATCGTTCGTCATAGAGACCAGCTGCGCCGGTTGGAAGATATTTCCCATCGTCGTTGACGAGCCACATTTCGTTCTTGTTTGTGAAAAATTCAACCACGACGTCATCTGGATTGACGTCCATATACCGGCAAACCTGATCTAGTAGCTTACGGACACTCGATTCGGACCCATCCATCGGGTCAGGGAAGAAATCATTCGTTGGAAGAATGACTGCACGGCGAGTAAATGTATCGCGTCCGAATTGTTCTGAAAGCCATTGCAGACGGTTCTCAATCCACTGTTTTGCAGCGTCATCAACCGGGCATTGAGGTTTGAACCAACCGAACATGTGTCCTCGATAGTGTGGATTAACTTACGAGTGTCGAGTTCAAAGGTGCGTTTTAATTCACCGTGCTATCGAACTCTCAGAAGTTTCTAAATCTCAATCTTCGCACCCAACACCTTCACAAACGCAGCGATCCAGGCAGGATGAGCAGGCCAGGCGGGGGCGGTGACGAGGTTGCCGTCGACGTGGGCTGCTGTGACGTCGATTTCGATGTATTTGCCGCCTGCGAGTGTCACTTCGGGACCGCAGGCTGGATAGGCGGTGCATTCTCGACCCGTAAGCACACCGGCAGCGGAGAGAATTTGCAGCCCGTGGCAAATGGCAGCGATTGGCTTATTCGCTTCTGAAAAGTGCCGCACGATCTTTAAGACGTCTT
Source organism: Planctomicrobium sp. (assembly GCA_018659505.1). GTDB lineage: Bacteria > Planctomycetota > Planctomycetia > Planctomycetales > Planctomycetaceae > Thalassoglobus. The sequence goes on along the minus strand of JABJMI010000727.1, from coordinate 1,113 downwards.
CATTCAATCGCAGATACTCAGGGGCACGTCCACCGGGGAGGACTAACCCATCGTAAGCAGCGGTGTTGATGTCGCTGAAGGTTGCGTTGAGAGTAAAATTATGTCCCGGTTTCTCGCTGTAGGTTTGGTCCCCTTCGAAATCATGAATGGCCGTGCGGACCTGTTCACCCGCTTCTTTACCCGGACAGACTGCATGGACTTCGTAACCGAGCATTTGCAGCATCTGAAACGGAACCATGATCTCGTAATCTTCCACGAAATCGCCAGCGAGTAATAAAATTTGTTTCGACATGATTATCCTTCAGCTTTATTTATCAACAGTAATTGTAGGTTGGGTGCAGCGGAGCGAAATCCAACATGGTGGTGGTGGAATCGACTAACTAATATCGATTACTTTATGGGACAATCGAACATGTTGGGTTACGCAAATCTTTGCTGCGATCAAACTTCAATGAACAACCCGAATCTCATATTGTGATCAGATCTCGAACCTCATTTGCATCACCCAACCTACAAAAGTTGTCAATCGAGGTGCTTCAAATCTTTAGACTTGATGGGTGCGTCTGCGGAGATGGTTCTTGGTCCCTTGCCGGCGGTTTTCTCATAGGTTCCGTCGCCGGCTTTGACATATTTCGTGAAGCCCATCTTTTCCAGCTTCTTGTTGTCGTTTGTGCTTTTGTGCATGGCGGATTCTGACCACGTTCCGCCGATGAAGGGTGGTTGAATGACTCGCTGCACCGGTTCGCCCGTCTCGGGATGCTCGGTCAGCGGTTTATCAGAAATCGGTTGGATGACTTCGAAAGTCTCGCCCGGGGAACCATCTTCCTGAATGGTTTCATAGACATACGTTGGCATGATCACGCCCTGACAAATGTTCAGTTGGGAGGATTTGAAGTTGTGAGTTGATGATATCGAAAAAATTCACAATTACGACCAGACTTCATAAAGAATGAATGATCCCCAGCGAATCACCTTGAATTCGATACTTTTTGCTTTGAAAATTCGCTTCATTCAAGAAATCGATTGATCTGAGTCGAGTGAACTCACGTTAGGATTGTTACAGACCTGTTTGACCTTGTTTTTCATGCCTTTAATTCTATCAGCAAGATTTTT
>JABJMI010000725.1 GCA_018659505.1 Planctomicrobium sp. | reverse complement strand
GTCACTTATAAGTCAGTCGCAACACTCGATACCGGGCTCGTGGCTAACGATTACCCAGACGGGATTCACACCCGCTCAATAACAAAACAGAGCCAATTTACTCCGTAAAAACCATGTTGTACGCCGTTGAACCACCAGATCGGCATCAATTGGCATTGGTCTGATAGCGCTGCGGCACTACGCCAAGGCATGTATTAAGAATCGAAACGAGATCAGCGGGTTCGGTGTCGAATTTGGCGATAATTTGCCAGTTGACACCGGACGGGCAACGCTCCATCCATGTCTCGACCACAGAGTTGTTGTCGGCGCGAGTGACGTTGAACCATATGTCATCTGTGCTGGCGGAACCGTATTGCCACGAGTCGTGCCAATCGACGACGAACTCAGGGAGGCCGTAACCCGAACGAAGCGCAGTGCATACGTCATCGAATAATGCGTCAGAGAGGGCGGCGAAACATGTGGTTGTTTGGGACATCACATTAGCCGAGGCGTACAACGGTTCTCTGGACGACATCGTGTCGGAAAGTCCGATGACCTCACCGTGAGGCAGACATTTTGACGTCCAGCTTAATTTTGATTATCTCAAATTCGTGACTCTCCAGCAAGCAGAATTGCAAATCGTCAAATTCTTATCCTGATTGGCTATGGATTGCTGCCCTCTGCGCAGCATTAAAGAGCTGACGGTGTCAGTCTCAACCATTTTCTCCTCGATTCCGGTCTTATCCATCAGGCAGGCTCTGTAATCGTATTGGAATCTCTCGCTGCAAGAGTTCGTAAAACTCTGGTGATTCAATACGTTCACGTTGTTGTGGAGTCAACCTGCGGAATGGCTCGGTCCAATTCTCCAAAGGTGGAATGTCTAACGAGATCCAGCCAGGTCGAATCTCTTTGGCAACAATTCCTGTCAAGTACACTGGTCGTACTTCAGCGACTAAGGGTCTACTGTGCGTACCAAAGACGTGACCGAGATCTGAACTTGGTCCGCCAAGCGGACCCTACGTTGCTAAAATCACGTAGCGACTAGGTTGAGGATCAAACCTTCAATCTGTACTCACTCCAGGTAGATTTTTCAGCATTCCGGCATTGGTTCGCTTTAGCTCAGCGAGTGTTGCTTCGCGAAACACTGACAACTCTGATTCAAACTTCGGGTTCATGGCGAGGTTGACGAGTTCTTCCGGGTCAGTTTTGAGATTGTAAAGTTCCTCTGGTTCGCCTTCGACGAGCGTGCGAATGTACTTGTAGTCTCCTTTCGTGAGCAGCAAATACCATGGAACTCCTGGACCGAGGTCGCGAACCTTCGGGTCGGTCGGAATGATGTCGGTATCAGATCCGTAATTGCGACCTGTCATTGCAAGAAATGCAGGCTCATCCCGAATCGATTCTGGCTCCAATAGCAGTGGAGTCAGATCGTACCCATGCATATTCCATGGAGTCTGCAAGTCTGCGAAGCGGAAGAAGGTCGGAGCGATGTCGACGCCAGAGACGGGTGATTTACAAACTTTGTTGGTTGGAAGCCGACTGGGCATACTGAAGATCAGCGGTCCACGAATGTTCGCATCGTAGGGAGCGAGTTTCATTGCGAAACCATGCTTCCCCCAGGCAAACCCCTGATCTGCCGTGTAAACAATCAGCGTGTTTTCATACTGCCCCGTTTCTTTTAATGACTCAACAAGCCGACCGACTGATTCGTCAATTGCCAGAACTCCTTCATGGTATTGCCTGACCCAGTCGTTCAAAGTGTTGCCATGAATGCCTTTTGCTCCTTCTACTGTTCGCCCACCGAAAGCCCCCCCTTTCATTTCCGGATTGCCGTTTTTACTTGGCACCCACATTTCAATGTTTTGCATATAGCTCGGCTTACCTGCCCGTGGAGGGTAAATGTCTGCCGGAGTTGAGATCTCTGCGTTGGTGTATCCTTCATGATGGCGTTTGGCGGGAGTAAAAGGACCATGTACGGCTCCATAGCAGACCCACATGTACCACGGCTTCTCCTCATCACGGTGTTCGCCTCGGATAAAGTCCTCCGCCCAGTTCGTGTAATTATCCGTGGCATAACCTTTGACCAATTGCGGTTCTCCGCCATCAAACTCGATGAGTTGGTCGTAATAATATGCCCCTGAGTTTTTGATATACTTCGGACGATTCCAGACTGCCTGAAAATCCCAATCACGGTTCGCACCGGAATCGATTCCAGTGTGCCACTTCCCGATTTGTGCCGTAGAATATCCCTGTTTTCGAAACGTACTTGGCCAGAACTTGCAGAGGGCTGGATCGTATGTGCTGCCGGGGTAATCGCCTTCCATGCGCATCGACTGAACCCCGTACTGCTGCAACCCGGTCAGCATGGTCGCTCGAGAAGGCATACACCATGTCCCGACATAGGCATGAGTAAAGCGAATCCCTCGCTCTGCCAAGGCATCGATGTTGGGAGTTCGAACCCAATCGTAAGCCTCAGGGTAACAACTCACGGTACGATGAGACTGATCATCTGCATAAATGAAAAGAATGTTCGGACGTTTTTTTGAATTCTCCGCAGCATCAACAAACCGAGTAAAGAGACCAGCTATCAGTAAAATCAGCAAAAGAGATCGAGTCATAACAATACCGCTCGTTTTGAATCTGGAAGAAAAGCAACACATAGAACGGAATCATAGCAGGGTGATCTCAGCAATCTCCAGCGTGGCAGCTACGTAGGATGAATCGCCAACAATGTTGATCGAATTTCAAGGCGGTAGTATTGACTCAGATGCCTACACGAACTTGCTGCGAAAATTCAAATGGACCAAGCCAAATCAGATCGTAAAAAACCGAAATGGACGGACCGCAAGTTGATAGAATCAGAAGCGTAGTTCGAAGGTCCAGTTTCACTGGACACAACATCCAATTTCGTTGCCCGGTAGAACCAGACTTACTTTACAGCGTTGCCGAATTTGTTCCAAATGAGCTGGGTCGTCAAAGACACAATTGTATAGACACCTGCTGCTCCCATACCTACCAATATTAGAAATGTTGGTCCTGGGACATAATTTTCTGTGATAGGATACCCTTGAGACAAATCTAAAGAAATCATCGATAGAATCTGTGGGACATACTGAAAACAGGAATGGTCGAATGCTCCAATTTGAGTCGTTGGGATCCAATAAATCACATCCTGATAAACGATTCCACCTGTTCGTCCCCATGATGTAAAGGACAACGTGCAGTAACCAAAATACACTGGGAGCACGATGAGTAGAGGGCTAAGAGTAATGTGTATTGAAGTTCTCAATAATGAAGCATTTGCGAAAAACGGATAGGTTAAAAACACTACGCATAAGAGCAAAAAACCCCATTCGAAAAAAATGTTTGCCCAGAACCAGTTTCTCGCTGAGTACACTTTGGATTGAAAAAACTCATTTTCTACCAATTTATAAACTAGATAGTGATCCGCATCAATTTTAATTCGCTTCGCCTGAATTACTTGCAAAAAATAAGAAACGTTATCGACATGATCAGACTCTTTCCATTCACGATACGCAAGAATCGTTGCATCTTGATTTCCATCTTTTTGCAGTTGTTCTAGTTTTCTGTCAACAGGTGGAAACGAATCAAGAACATCTGCCAGGCTTACGAAGTGAATACGTTGTTTCGTGACTAAAAACTCAGGAATTGCGTATTCAATTGTCTCTGAACCAAAGTTGAATGAAGTGTTTTCTGGTATGTTGTATGCATAGTTATTTTCAATATCGATCCCTGCCATGTACTTCCAAAATTCAGCAAGCGTGCCTCGTTTGAGTGGGTAACAATTGGCTGCCTCAATTCCAATGACGATCCCGAGCAAAATACCGATCAAAGTAATGAACAACAGAAAATAGTATTTGCGTCTAACTGGGAACTTCATCTCAACACTTCGTGTCTAGAAATGGAAATTTTCTATTTACAACCCTGTTACACTCCGCGACCAGTGGCAGAATCAGGACCGTTAGCGGATGGTTTTGAAATCCAACTAAACTGCAATCGCTTCTCGGTCCAGTTCTACTCGCTTGACTGTCAGGTCGCATTGTTCGATCTGTGCGACCGCGGATAGCATTGCCTCGTCACGCGAATTCGCCACGCGATCAAAGACGACTTCGATCCCTTCGTCGTGCCCAGCAAGATGACCGTCATCACACCCGGCTGCCGCGAGCTTGTCCGCCAGTCCCAGGATTTCCTCATCGGATATCACTTGATGATTGATCACTACTCGGAATCGGTATTCAGTCATTTGATTAGCTCCACTATTGGTTATCTGGACCGGGACACGCCGCTACTTTTCGTCCGATTTGCTTCGCGTGATTCTGCGGGTTCCTCGGTGTCGAGTAGATAGCCATCCAGCAGACACGGTGTCCGAATCCGCATTTGATTGTACCCCATGCATGGGCTCTTGGTCCACTTTTCTTTACGATCCAGCCATCGGCTTCAGCCAATACAAGAGCAGCTCGAATCTCTTTATTAGGATGATTTGCCATTGAATCTCCCTGCCTTCAATATGCATTCCCGCAGCCCCACCCAGTAAATATTAATCACCCACCGCCCACAAGAGTTACGATCTCGACATCATCTCCTTCGCTGAGCTGACAATCCGCATGTTGCGTTCGAGGCACCAGTTCTCTGTTCACTTCGACTGCGAGGAACTTTGGGTCTTTTTTTAAGGAGGCTAAGAGACCTGCCACCGTGACGTTTTCTTCAACGGTCAGGGTTTCTCCATTGAGTTTGATAATCAAAGAATTGCCTCGTCTCTCATTAGGATGAATATCGAGTAGCTTAAAGAGAGGATTTCCCGATGTCGACTCTCGGCGGGTTCGAGTGGAGAGAGTGTTGTTTCAAGATGATGCCTCATGTTGAATTCTTGCGAAATCCTCTACCGACCAACCTAAGTACACGTCCCACGAATTAGTGATTGAATAAGTATTGCGATCTTGACCAGCTTGGGGAGGTATTCCGAATGCCAAGAAACTTGTTTTATGCCACGACTCAAAAGATTTAGAACGCGGATTGACAGTCAGGGATCCCCCAACATCTTGATGCCAACTGAAATACCGATCCTTAATTTCAGGGACATGTACTAAGCGAATTGCGATTCAGGCGAAGCTTCCTAGAATGGGGAGTTTGGCAACGAGAGTCCAGGAAGTTCACTCAGAGCCAGAGAGAATTGTCTCTATCGTACCTCCTTTTGCTTGATTCGGGTTTATGTCTTCGCTGACTGTTCTGGCTGTCTATTGTGTTCTGATTGTGGCAGCTTCGTTGCTGGGTGGGCGACTGCCGACATTGGTGAAACTCGATCATAAAAGAATGCAAATCCTCATCAGTTTCGTGGGCGGGCTGATGTTGGGGATCGGGCTTTTCCACATGCTGCCGCATGCAATTGTCATGTTGGGGATTTATCGACTTGATCGAGTCGTCGTTGCGGTCATGCTCGGTATGGTCGTCATGTTCTTTCTATTACGTATGTTTCACTTTCACCATCATGATCCTGAACAGCTTCCGCAGGTCGAAGCTTGTGATCACGAAGACCATCACCACGATCATGCCGGGCATTCACATCACGATTCTTTGACGAAAGATATGAGCTGG
>JABJMI010000723.1 GCA_018659505.1 Planctomicrobium sp. | reverse complement strand
TCCTTCAGAAACCACAATCTCTGCAACATCTGCCGAATCGACGCCTTCACCAAGTGGTGGCAATTCGAAATCGATTGTTCCGGTCACTATCTCGGTTTGTGAAGCCTGTTTCTCCGGTTCAGGAGTCGCAGCCGTTTCAGGCTCAGTTGCTTTTACCACCTCAGGTTCCTCGGTAGCTTGAGCCTTCTCTGCGCTTGGTTCACTCGCAGGAGTAGCAGCCTGATCAGCCGATTCAACGACCATATAAGCTTGCCCGACTGTAATCGTTTCTCCTGCCGACACGAGAATTTTCTGGACGACTCCCGCCGTCGGTGCTGGTAATTCGACAACCGCTTTTTCGGTCTCCAGTTCCATCAAAGGTTGATCGGCGTCAACAGTGTCCCCCACAGAAACAAGAATCTCTGCAACGTCCGCTTCGTCAACGCCTTCACCTATATTCGGCAATTCCCACTCGGTGCTCATCTTCACTTCAATCTTACTATTGTATTTATTGGCAATAATCTATTCGCAATGTGTTTATTCAATGATGAATAAACACATACTCCTTATCGGCAATTCATCTCTGGTCTTGCCCCTCAATCCCTAGTCCCTTGACCAAGCGGCTTGAATTAACCTCTACAATTTTGATTGCAGCTAAACAAGCTGCGACTGGATCATAGTGTAGCGATTATAAGTCGAGTAGGCATCAACGACAACTTTTCCGGGATGTTCTGTTCCATTCACGGATTCCAACGGTTCTCTTCGTATTTCCGAGATTCGTACCCCGCCTTCAATATGTTACTCACGCAAAACCAATCAAAGTGTACTTATTCTTCTTCAGCGATTCGGTGGGACAAAAACCAATCGTATAATTCCGGATTTGCATACGACTCAGTCCAGGAATCGTGATTAGCTTCGGGATAGATCGTCAGCTTGGGATCTCCTCCGCTTTTTTTAATTGCCTCGGCCATTTCAATAGATCGCTGAACGGGAACCGCTGAATCCTTTGCGCCGTGGAAAATCCAAGCAGGAATGTCTTTGAGATATTTACCGAATTGACGATCTCCACCACCACAGATTGGAGCGATGGCTGCGAAGCGTTTCGGTGAATACATCGCAAGGCTCCAGGTTCCGAATCCCCCCATGCTTAATCCAGTTACGTAGATTCGGCTCTCATCGACGTTGTGTTTCTCGACGATCTCGTCAAGCAAAGCGGTCAATTCCACCGCGTTCCACCAACGGTCTTTCGGACATTGAGGTGAAACAACGATAAAAGGCAGTTTCTCTCCTGAAGCGATCAACTTTGGAGGTCCATGAATCTTGACGCGGTCCAGATTATCGCCCCGTTCCCCCGCTCCATGCAGAAAGAGAATGAGAGGCCATTCATCCTTGCTTTCGTAGTTCTCAGGCAGGGAGAGAAGATAATCTAGTTCGATTTCGAGGGACCGGTTTAATTTCTTACTTGTTTGCATTTGATCCCCTGCTTGAGTGATCATGGTGCTACTCAAAGCCAAAACAAAAACGAGGAATGAATGCTTCATCAATTTGATCCTTCGAAGATGCCAATAAATTTCAGGACTTAGTAAATCTCACAGAGCAATAACCCTAACAATCACCTCTATTCCAGAGCAAGCGGAGTAAAGAGTTGCCGGTGTCGCAAGAACATTAAATCGGCAGAGACGAATTCAATGGTTCCACGGACATCGTCCGGCACCTGATCGCTGAGGTTACCCTGCGAGGAAAGCAACTATTGGAGAGGAGGTTAACAATCTAATCAAGTTTTATCTTTAGAGTCGGTATCGTGATTGACCGCTCCGTCGTCGCTCTATCTCAATGACTCAACCGAAATTCCCAACTGATTCAGTACACTAGTTTCGAAAAAACATGATTAGACTTCAATGTCAAGCACTTTCAGAATCTGACTAGCAATCGAGACAATATCACTACGAGACCAAACAGGCAGCTCCGTCGTATGTCCCTCGTCATCGGTAATCAAGTAGCGAATGGATGGGTTCTTGGAAGCGAGTGGTGGCTGTCCGGTCTCTTTTCGCCAGACTTCGATCTTGATCGCGTCCGCATGCTGATCTCCTTCAACAAGGACGAAGTCGCAATTTGCAAACAGTGCTTCCATGTGCGTATCAGAGGTGTCCTTAGAGTCCCAAAAAGCCGCAGACATGTTGGGACCAATCAAACATGACATGCTTGCGCCAGCATCTCGATGTTGAAATGAGTCTTTGCCCGGCACATCAAATTCGTGGTGATGATGTGTATGTTTGATCGTCCCAACTCGAAGTGAGCGAGATGAAAATTCGCGAACAAGGTCAACAACAAGCGTCGTCTTACCGGAATTCTTGTTGCCAACAATATGAATTTTCTTCATGTTCATTCCGGCTTGGCACTTTGCTCTTCTTGAGAGTACACAGTCACAATGAGCTTCAGCATCACTGTGAGTAGTAGAAACCCAAACGCCCAGATGCCTGCGGTCACTTTCCACTCAATAAGGCTGGGAGAGTATTCAACGATCTCGTGAAGCGTGGACGGAATAAATCCAGGAACAATTAAGCCCATGCCTTTTTCAATCCAGATTCCGACGATGCAGAATAGACAAGCAGCGATGCGAACATTGCTGCGATCAAGTGATTTGGGCATGAAGAATAAGACAGTCCCGACGAGGTTGCAGCAGATGGCTGTCCAGATCCACGGAACAAGACCGTAGTGACCGTGACTGCCAAACAGCAGGTATTGTGCTGATGCACCGTGTGCGCCGCCTGTGTAAAACATTGTGAAGAGTTCACTCGCGAGCATAATCAGGTTGATGACCATGGCAACACGGATGATCTGAATGAGCGTGCGCGCGGGTCCGGGAGGTGGCTTGTAGTTTGTGGTCATTCGCAGAATTCTCATGACGAGGATGATGAACGCCGGACCGCTCACAAATGCCGATGCGAGGAATCGAGGTGCGAGCAACGCTGTGTTCCAGAACGGTCTTCCTCCCAATCCGCAGTACAAGAACGCGGTGACTGTGTGAATGCTGATGGCCCAGAAAATCGACAGGAACACAAACGGGACATACCATTTCGGATTCGGCTTGCGACCAAGATATCGCATGTACAACAAGTATCCGACGATGTGCAGGTTGATCAGCAGGTAACCGTTCAAAACGATCACATCCCATGTCAGCATCGACACTGGAAAGTTCACGCGTCCAATCACTGGTAGCAAATGCCAGAATCTATCCGGGCGTCCCAGATCGACCACAACACTCAATGTACACATGACAATCGCTGCGATGGCGACCGCTTCG
>JABJMI010000721.1 GCA_018659505.1 Planctomicrobium sp. | reverse complement strand
TGTTCTAATTTCTTTCGCTCAGAATCCAGCTTAGCAGCTTCTGTGCGAATCTCTCGATCATAGAGATAGAGAGACCCAGCACTAATCTTAAGAATTTTAGGGTACTTATCCAGCAGTGCTTTCTGTTCGTCTGTCCGTTCAGCAGATTTGGTTCTGTACGCGATTCTTAAAGATTCTCGAACAGATTCTTGGAGCTTAAGCAACTGTGTGTCGAGAGTTTGAGTTATGAATTCTTGTGTCAGCTCGTTTCGATCTTGATCAATCAACTGGGCTTTCTTCTCGATTTCGGAAGCGATGCGTCGATCTTCCTCAGTATAGAGAGAAATCTCACGTGCCGCTGGTGATCGCCAATGTTTCCAGTCGAGAGCTGGTTCGAAGATTGCACGCATGGCGTAGTAATCGGTGTGGCGAATTGGATCGTAGCGATGACTATGGCATTCAGCACAGCCGACCGTCATACCCATTAGTGACGACGAAACAATTTTGATCGTTTCAGCCAGCACTTGATTACGTGCAAGGTCTTGGTCAACGCCGCCAGTTGCAGTTCCGTCAGGAGCCATCCTAAGGAACCCTGTGGCTGTGAGCTTTTCAACAGCTTCAGGTTCGAGATGAGGGGCTGCGCCTGTGACAAACTCGTCCCCTGCCAACTGTTCGACTATGAATTGATCAAACGGTTTGTCAGCATTAAATGATCGAATCACATAATCGCGGTAGCGGAATGCAGAAGCCCGCTCGGGGTCCTTTTCCGAAAAGCCTTCAGAGTCAGCGTACCCCGCAACGTCTAGCCAATGCCTTCCCCAACGTTCACCATAATGAGGCGAATTCAACAGGTGATCAACGAGTTGTTCATAAGCGTCAGGACGCTCATCTGCGATGAAAGAATCAATTTCTTCCGGAGATGGCGGAAGACCGATGAGATCGAAATAAAGTCTGCGGACGAGCGTGATACGCTCCGCCTCTGGAGCGAAGTCGAGCCCCTCTTGTTTTAGTTTAGCAAGTATAAAAGAGTCTACCGGATTACGGACGCGAGTTGTCTCTTTGACGTCCGGGACTTCTGGGTCGCGGATTGGTTGCAGCGACCAGAAGTTTCTTTCTTCCAGTGTAAATGCATCTGCGGAAAGATCTTCGGGCTCTGGTCGCACTGTCCCAGCTCCTGATTCGATCCATTTGGTGATCAACGCAATCTCTTCTTGAGAGAGCTTTGCCTTCCCGGGAGGCATCTCTCCCGATTTGATTCGTTCGAGAATCAAACTCTCACTCACATTGTCTAATGTGAATGCGGGACCACTGTCTCCTCCCTTCAGAATCAGGTGTCGTCGTCGCAAATCGAGATTTCCTTCAAGCTCACCATCTTCGCCATGACAGTGAAAGCACATTGACTTCAGGATCGGTCGAACATCGGATTCATACAACGGGGGGGCGGACGCATTAACCTGGTAAGGAATAGACATCCACAATAGGAGGGCATACACGCCTGGCTTTTTCATAATCGAAGAGTGGGGCGGGAGACAGTGGGAGGAAAAAACAATTGAACCATGTCGTCGCTAAATGCAGAGAAAACCGGAATTGAATGTTGGTAACAATAAGTTTCACTGACTTTTAAGAAAGACGCAAGCTGAAATTGATTTTCAGCCAATTTTGGGCGTCCCCTGTAGATGATGGTGCTGAAAACTTGTCCCTGCTCTTCGCCATGGAGAAACGATTTCACGAAACTGGTCGCTCTGGGAAGAGGGGGCTTTGAAAGCAGACCACCAACGATCGGATGCGCCCAAATTCGTAAAGATCGTCCGAGCGATTTGCATCAGCAGTCAAACTTGGACCATAATATCAATCCTCCGCCTCCCTCCTATAAGAACGCTCTCTATGCCAGTTAGCAATTGGAAGAAAATTCGTGTCGACATCGCCTCGGCATTAAAACACTCGACACTCGTTGTTGTCGTTTTAGGGCTAACTGCTGTCTCAGTCCTCGCGGCGGATCCGACCCTTGTTGCGCGCTGGGACTTCGATGGCGATGATCCGATTGCACTTCAAGAAAAAGGAGCGGTGAGGTTCGGCGAAGCTGGTCCAAGGTCTCCAGAGTTTCCGAATCTGTCTAAAGGAAACAAGGCGATCCGATTGGACGGGAAGGGGGCTCGGCTAGTACTCGCTGATACAGGCAAAGAGAGTCGCTACAAATTTCAAAAAGATGATCCGATCACGTTGGAAGCCTGGGTCAAACTGAATGGGCGGAAACCGACTTCCCCCATGTACCTCATCGGAAAGGGAAGAACTGGTGATCCGGCATTCAATAAGAACAATCAGAATTGGTCACTGCGTGTTATGGGGGGACGAGAAATTGTCCAGTTGAGTTTCCTTTTTGCTACTGAGCCAGGCACTGGGACCTCGGAATGGCATCGGTGGACATCGGACGCCGGATTCTCAGAGAACGACAGCTGGCATCACGTCGCAGTGGCGTATCGTTTTGGTCATCCGAAATCAATCCGTGGTTGGATCGACGGCAAACCGACCGATGGTCGATGGGATCTGGGTGGTGAGGAAGACGCAAAGCCGTTCGTCGATGATGATGCAGTCTGGATCGGTTCCGCGCAAAACGGATCCATTAGCAACAGTTTTCAGGGTTGGTTGGATGCCGTCGCGGTACATCGGTCAATCCTGGATGACAAGACGATGGCAACACGATTCAAACGTGTCGGTGGTCCACGAGTGGTCACCCTCAATCCGGTGCCCAAGCCATTACCGGAAGTAATGCCTCAAATCATCGGTGTTCCGAAAGATCGCGTGCTGCTCACCATCGCGGAAGGCTTTCCTTCGGAGAGAAGATGGTTAAATCATGGGGAAACTGTTGATGCAGAAATAATGAGGTGGATCGGTGATGAATTCATCATCCCACGCATCCCTCTGCGACATGATGAATGGGGGATTCGCGAGGGCTGGAAAGTCCCCATGCTCGTGCGAATGGTCGCCGACGTGAAGCTGCCGCCCGGTCAACAACGGTTCATGTTGCGGGCGAGAGCGTTAGGACGATTATGGATTGATGGCCAGTTGGTGACCCGAACGAAAGCGATCACCGAGCAGCCACCGAATGGAGAGGAACCAGTAACTCCTGTGCGAAATCCACCACTGCCGGGTATGCGTCTCGCCGGCTATCACCAACAGGAAGTCTTCGGTGAAGTCACAGTTAAGCCTGGAACAACATCGCGAGTGGTTTTAGAATTGATCGTTGGCGGATCAAAGTTACGACCGGAGACAGGGGAAGTTTGCGTCGCGATTCAGACGTCTGATGGAAAATCTTACTCGGTCCTGCGAGCTGGTGAACGAGAGTCATTACCTCTGACTGATGACGCAATCCTTCCGTTTTTGGCAAGTATTGAAAAATCGCTTGACGAGTTCGACGATCACAACCGCAGAAGGGCTGCTGCGAGTCAACACGATTTCTGGGAAATGCGACACTCCGTAGCGAAAGAATGGGCACAACAGAATCCAGCACCAACGGTACCAGAGATCAAGGGTGTTAACCATCCGATTGACGCATTCGTGAAAGCAAAGATTGAGCGAGCGATCGCTTCAAGTGTGGGCACGAATCAAGTACAAGCTGAAGAGTTTCATGGGAAGATCCTTCCTCTGTTGCGAGAGAACTGCTTCCGCTGTCATGGCGAGAAAGAAAAGGGTGGGTTGAAACTGAATTCCCGCGAACGATTGTTGGAAGCGGTAAGACCTGGAGATCCAGAAAAGAGCGAATTGATTGCTCGACTGAACAGTGAAAATCAAGAACTGCGAATGCCTCCGACAGGTGATCCGTTAGACAAAAGCCAAATCAAATTACTGGAAGACTGGATCAAACAAGGGGCGGAATGGCCGAGTCCTCCAGTCAATGCAGTTGAGATTGCAGAACGACCATTACTCAATGATTCCGCTTTTCTGCGAAGAGTATATTTAGACACTATAGGAGTCCCGCCAACATTTTCCGAAGCCAATGCGTTTCTCGCCGACGAGCGCAGCAATAAACGCGAACGCCTGATCGACCATCTTCTGAGCGATGAACGAGGGGCGGACAACTGGGTCGGTTATTGGCAGGATATGCTGGCAGAGAATCCTGCATTATTAAATCAATCCCAGGGATCAACCGGTCCATTTCGTTGGTTCATCTATGATTCTCTTCGCGACAACAAACCGCTGGACCGAATGGTCACGGAACTGATTCTCTTGCGTGGCGGTAAGTATCAAGGGGGCAGTGCCGGATTCGGGATGGCAGCCGAAAACGATGCTCCATTTGCAGCGAAAGGACACATCGTAGCGTCTGCATTTCTCGGTATCGAATTGCAATGCGCGCGCTGTCACGACTCGCCTTATCACAGCACCACGCAGCGCGATCTCTTTTCGTTGGCGGCAATGTTTGCAAGGAAACCTGTAGGGGCTCCTAAAACCAGTCAAGTTCCAGCTGGCTTCTTTCAGAACCGTGAACGTGAAGCATTGATCCAGGTAACGCTCAAACCCGGTGAAGAGGTTCTTCCAACGTGGCCTTTCGCCGAAATGACTGGAATGGCTGACGGAGAAGACGTTGATCAACTCATGCAGGAACCGCAGGACACCCGCGAACGAATGGCAACGTTAATCACCGCCCCCGGGAATCGTCGTTTCTCTCAGGTGGTTGTCAACCGGATATGGAAACGACTCATGGGGGCAGGACTGGTGGAGCCTATTCATGATTGGGAAGGTCGAGAGACCAGTCACCCTGAGCTGCTGGATTGGTTGGCGCATCAGTTCGTTGCCAAAGGTTTCAACGCCAACGCCATCATTCGATTGATCCTGACTTCAGATACCTACCAGAGGCAGGCCATCGAAGGCAATCTGACTGCTTCTCCTGAGTTGCGATTCTTCAGCGGTCCAGAACGGCGACGACTCAGTGCTGAGCAAATCGTCGACTCCCTTTTTGTGGTAACGGGAAACC
>JABJMI010000719.1 GCA_018659505.1 Planctomicrobium sp. | reverse complement strand
TCGCTGCCGGCTTACTGCCGGATGAGTTTTTTGAGAACAATCGAGAAGACGCTCAGACCGAAGAAGAGGTCTTCCATTACCTTGTTCAGATTCATCAACCGCTGGATGATGCGTGGAGCGAATCCCCTGGTTGCCTGAACGGTCAAGAGAATTGGACAGACTACGACTCGGAATGGGGCGTGCTCGCAAAAGATGAGGAACAAGCGATCAATCTCGTCCTTGCCTATCAATCAAAGTGCTATCAGTTACCAGTCGAAATCATAGACATTCAGACCGATGAGGAAGAATATCGCGACCGTCCCGGTGTTGTCTGGCAAGGGATTCACTGGTCACAAGCCGACCTCGAAGAGATGAATGAAAATGATCTCGAACTTGATGAGTTTGGTGACGACGATTAGAGAGAATCAAATTCACCACGAAGACGCAGAGTCGCGGAGTAAATTTCGTAGGCTGGGACTGGTCCCAGCAGAATGACGCTTCCGTCTCTTTCTTCTACAGCCGTGGTAAAAACACTAAGCAGGAACTTCAATATGTTTCCCATTATTCGACCGCGGCGGCTTCGTCGTCATCCTAAAATACGTGACCTCGTACGTGAGACAACGCTTTCACCGAACGACTTCATCTTGCCGTTATTCATTCGGCACGGAGAAAATGAAGTCGTCCCGATTGCATCCATGCCGGGGCACAATCAGCTGACCATTGATCGACTGCCTGAAGAGATCAAAGAGATTGAAAGCCTCGGCATCCCGGCTGTGATTCTCTTTGGGATTCCTGAGCACAAAGACGCTGTCGGTTCGGATGCCTATTCAAAAGTCGGCATCATTCAACAAGCAGTGAAAGCAATCAAAGAGATCTCTCCTGAATTGTTGGTCATCACTGATGTTTGCTTCTGCGAATTTACAGATCACGGTCACTGTGGAATCGTCAACGAAGACACTGGGATCATGGATGTCGATAACGATGCGACTCTGGAGATTCTTCAGAAGGAAGCGATCAGCCATGCCCAAGCTGGTGCGGACATGATCGCTCCCAGCGGGATGATGGACGGGATGATCGAAGCTTTACGATCTGCCTTGGATGAGACTGGTTTTGAACACATTCCCATCATGAGCTACGCAGCCAAGTACAATTCTGCGTTCTACGGACCATTTCGTGACGCTGCCGAAAGTTCTCCTCAGTTTGGCAATCGAGCGACCTATCAAATGGACCCCGCCAACGGGAATGAAGCTCTACGAGAAGTTGAACTCGATGTCTTAGAAGGCGCAGATATTCTGATGGTCAAACCAGCGCTCAGCTATCTTGATATTATTCGAAGAGTTAAAGAAGCTCACCCAGAATTACCACTCGCGGCCTATAACGTGAGCGGTGAATTCTCGATGGTCAAAGCCGCAGCCGCCAATGGCTGGATCGACGAACAACGAACTGCTTTAGAGATGCTCACCAGTATGAAACGTGCCGGTGCAGACATCATCATCACCTATTTCGCCAAAGAGGCTGCAAGATGGTTGAGAGATTAGGCGAGGTTTACTCACTGCTTTTTCTGCCGTCGATTTCGTTTTTCTTTTACTGGACTTGCATTGGAAGGCAAACCCTTGAGGCCTGTGATTTGCCCGGGATTCTTTTTATCGATGTCCCAAGGGAGTTCTTTCAACGGGGCATAGCGAGGACTGCCATCGGTTGCGGGGAATTGTTTTTCGATCTCTTGAAGTTTGTTGAGTGCAGCTGAGTAATCGGGTTTGTTAATCACGTTCTTTAATTCAGCGGGGTCGTTTTCAAGGTCGACTAACTTAGCGCTTGAACGATCAGTTTCCACATACAGCTTATAGTTCTTATCGCGGATCACGCGGTCCCGATATTGGTACAGGTTCATCACTCGACCGGACTCTGGATCATATGTTCCTGCACCACCTCCCATGGAGAGGATCCAGGTTCTCTCGGTGTCGTCAGTTTTTCCCAGAATATGATCAGCGAAGGAGTGCCCATCAAAAGTGTTGTCTGTCGGTAGTTTTGCATCTGCAAGCTCAGCGAAGGTCGGGAGCAAATCGGTGAAGTCAATCAGTCCGTCGCTGACTGTTCCAGCGGGGACTAAACCGGGACAGTTCACGACGAAGGGTTCACAAGTTCCGTTCTCAAGAGTCTTCCCTTTTGCACCTTTGACGAGGCGACCATTCATCATGTTTTTAATTCCACCGGAAGTTCCGTTATCGGTGGTCCAGACGATGATAGTATTCTTCCGCAGATCTTTTTCATCGAGTTTTTTGACCACATTGCCAACCAGTAGATCCATATACTCGACCATCGCACGGTGTTGCTCTGCTTTTTCAGCATCTGGTTTGTGTGGTGTTGTCGTGAGAGGTCCGTGCGTCAGGATCATTGGGTAGTAAACGAAGAAAGGCTCTTCCCCAGACTGTTGATCGATAAAATCGAGAATGAATTCATTGCAGATGTCCGGTCCAAACTCTTTCTCGTAAGTCTTCGAGCCATCCTTGGTGAAGATATACGGATCCCAATATCGCTTGGCACTTGCTTTAACTCCTGCTTCGTAGCCGGTCCACATACAGAACTCATCAAAACCAAGTTGATTCAAAACATCCGGTTGAATGCGAAAATCGTTGATCTGCCATTTGCCCGCAATGCAGGTCTTGTATCCAGCTGATTTAAGAACTCGCGCGACACATGGGTTTTCATCAGAATCGAAATGGGCTCTCCCCCAGCGAGGAGCATCCCAATGATTCACCCAACCATGGCGAAACGGATACTGTCCGGTGAGTAACGTGGCACGCGAGGGAGTACATTGCGGCATCGAGTAAACGTTGTTGAAACGCATACCCGTTGCAGCCAGCCGATTGATGTTGGGAGTGGCAATGTCCTCTCCACCGTAGGCTTCGATCCACTCTTTGCCGAGATCGTCGACCATCGCAAAGATGATATTTGGTTGCTCAGCATGAACATCGTTTGAAGTAATCGAAATACAAAAAACAAACAAGCAGAAGAAAGATGTTGAACTCTTAATCATAACGTCTCAATGAAACAACAGTAAATTTCAATAGTATTAGCCGGACACCTTAAGTGTCCGGAAAAACGGAAGAAATCCTTAAAAAGGATTTCCAAAGCCGCCGCCGATGGGAGGCATGAAACCGCCGCTTTGTTCTCCAAACATATCGACGATGTCTTCAATCGTGGAACCGGAAACACTCAAGCTAGTAGTCATCTCAGTTCCGCTCCCTTTAATGGTAACGGATTTGAGAATATCTTTCGCTTTGAGGACGATCGCTTTTTGTTGACGGTTGATCACAAAGTTGCCCGCTTCGAGTTCCTTCTGTTGTTTTTCCAACATCTCCTGCCCTTTCGCTAAGCCTTCTTGGGCTTGAGTCAGAGAGGATTGCGCGGCTTCTGAATCGACAAAATCGACAATCAATTCAAGATCGAGATCACGACCTAGTTTCAGGATTCCGGAAACAGTTTTCAGTTTATCTGGATCAAGTGCCCCTTGAGACATCATGGCTGCCGGCGAATTTTTTAATGTATTCCCAGGGGAAAGACTTCCGAAGATGACGTCACCGCTGGAAGGCAAGAACCCGAACTGATCTGCAACAGCACATTCTCCATTGCGATCTATCGCTGCTTTCGGTCCCATCACCATGGTCTTGCTATTGCTGAGAAAGCTGACCATGTTTTCGCCGTTGTGTTCAAAAACTGTTTTACCAGCATAGGTTGTTTTCGTTAAGTTCGGACCGACTTGATTGGGGTCGATCGCCTTTGTCGTGTGAATGGTCACTGTTGGTTGGCCATTATTGGCAGGCACACCCAATATGACTTTCTCAATTTCCGCCATCTCAATGTTTGCTTCATCCTTCATCTTTTTGGCAATGTCCGCACCTGCGGTGCTGGTCCTAAAAGGTTTGAGGACTTGAGATTTCCAGATGTCTCCCACTCGAATTTCGACATAAGTCTGCGTATCGTTCGGCAGCCACGCCATTCGATCAGCCGGACTGCCGCCCAGCATAGGAATGACGTAGAAAACCCCAACACCAATTAAGGCGAGGAATGCGATTCCGCCGACGATCATGGCGATGATCATTCCCAAGGGGATGTCAGATTTGCTCTTCTTTTTCTTGCGTCCTTTTTTCTTGCCGGACTTCTTAGACTTTTTCGATTTTGCTTTGCTTTTACGTGGGGAAGGCTCGTCCGCGAAGCTATCGTCCCAATCATCATCGGAACTTCCGAAGTCATCACCCCATTCATCTTCCGGTTCATCGTAGAAACCGCCATCGTCAGCTGGGGCAGGTTTCGATTTCTTTTTCTTCGGAGCCTGAATCAGAAATGGCTCACTACACTTAGGGCAGCGAACTTTCTTACCGATCATTGATTGATCTTTAAGTTTTAACTTCGCTGCACAATTTGAACAGGAGACAACAAACGGAGAAGCCATAATGTATTTCCACTTTGGAATGAATGAGCTGATCTAAATCAAGAAGATCGATTCTGAAATTGAAAAATGAAGTGGTAACTGAAATTTATTGTACGAACTCAACACCTACTCGGACAGAGTACTACTCTCCTCGTAAGGTGGAGAGAATAGGAGTCTT
>JABJMI010000303.1 GCA_018659505.1 Planctomicrobium sp. | reverse complement strand
GAATGGCATCAAGATTATGGCTATTGGTACAACAACGGTTGTTTAACTCCCGATATGGGGAGTTGCTTGATTGCGATTGATCAGGCAACGAAAGAGAATGGTTGCCTGCAAGTCTTGCGTGGTTCGCATCACATTGGTCGCATTAACCATGGACCGATTGGAGACCAGACCGGCGCCGACCTAGAGCGCGTTGAAGAAGCAACGAAACGCTACCAGACAGTTCATGTCGAGTTGGAGCCAGGTTCGGCAGTGCTGTTTCACTCGAACTTGTTGCATCGTTCAGACCAAAATTACAGCGACAATCCTCGCTGGGCTTTGATCTGTTGTTATAACACGAAGCAGAATGATCCGTATAAGGAATCGCGGCATCCCCGGTATTCGCCGCTGCAAGAAATGCCCGATGCGGAATTGATTGGAGTAGGACAATCACAGCTTGAGCGATTGAAACTGAATACTGAATAAGTCTACGAACGTGCGGCTTGTTCCGATTCTGTTTCAACCGTTTGCTAAGCGTCTATCGCATGCGGTCCGACTTTGTATTTCATCGCTACTGCCTCGTCAAAGATGACTAGAATGTCATCGGACATGCCAGATAATCTATCGCTTGAATGCAAGTATTGTGAAGCCGATAAGTAGATGTGACGATGGCATGAAAATGCCAGACGTAAATCCTGCGGGTATTCTACAAATCCTTCTTGCGACCAATACACATTGACCGCGATGATGGTTGATCCAATGAAAGGATGCCAATCATCCGTTTCACTGACATCCCATTGGCGGTTTGTGTTGACCTCTCGGTTCGCTGCGTGTCCGTAAATCCCTACGCCATACTGATAGAAAGTGCCATCCCAAAGAAATGATCGATAGTCACCACCAGTCATTCTGAATTCAAGCCCGAAATCGAGGAAGTGCCCAATTTGTGCTTGATGCAGATAGCACGGTTCACCAATTTCGTACTCAATTTCAAAATAAGTGACGCGATCCAATTTGAACCCAACGAGCTGTTGGGCTGCTGCGTCATATTGAGCACGTGTCGTGATGTCTTTCATGACACACGGTTACTCCCTAAGCAATTCCTGGAACCTTTGCAGGTGTTGCTTCTCGATGCTTTCATCGACGTTTGAGGTTTCCAAAAACCCTTGGAGGATTTCAGCTCGATGTTCGATTAGCAACTCATTCGACATTAAGCGATCTCCCACATACTCCAGTAGACCGTTTTGGTAGTAGGCAAGTTTAGCAGACGAGAGGATCTGAACTGTCTGGATTTGAGTCTCCTCCCCGATCAACTGATTGAGATCGTCTTTGAAACTTACTTTTCCGTCCATCGCAACTTGAATTCGCTTCGCTTCTTTTGGAATCGTGATGGGTGGTTGAAGAATGTATTCAGCATCGGGATCAATGATCGCGATTTGACGATCTTCGTTCAACGAAAATCGTCCGCGTCGAGTTACGTATAAATTCCCGTCAGGACTTTTAACTTCGAAGAATCCTGGTCCTTGAATCATTAAGTCGAGGACTCTGGTCGTGAGTGAGGCTTCCCCTTGTGTGAAGTCAAATTCTTCAACGATCCCTGCGATTACAGGATTGCCATCGCTGATTTTCTCATGGAAGCGAGGCACCACCCGTACGTAGCCTAAGGTTGACTCCATCATCAGATTACGACGAACGATCTCCACTGCAGTTTTGATTGCAGCCTTGGTTACGTCTTCGGACTGGGAGTCTTCAATTTTCGGTGAGTTTGCCTTTGGCGGCTTCATGATGACGGGTGGTTGAAGGAGTGAATCGTCCCCTAAACCCGGGATTGGTCCGCCGATCAGTTTCCACATGCGGATGACACCTTGGGCGTCATCGACGTGCATATCCTTGAGGGATTCAAACCAGACTTCTCTTTGCCCAGCGGGTATATGATTCAATTCCTCTTCGATCACTTTTTTGAGAGCAACGTCGTTTTTGCTTTTGTGCGCCTCAATAGGAGCGGCATCATCAATATCGAGAGGCTGTGGTTCTTCAGCTGGCGTAGCGATCTCGACGACAGCTGGCTGGCTGGTCGCTTGAACGGTTTTCACTTCGACCGTTTCCATAGCAATTGCGTTCGCAAGTGGAGAATGCTTCTCTGGCGGCTGAAGGTACTTAGGTTCAGGATAGTCGTCGACAGGCTGTAACGCCTCTTCTGGGAAGTAAGGAAGGTTTTCGGATTTCTTCCCGAGATCGAAAGACATGCCCGGCAAAGATGCCTCTTTGACAGGGAAACTCTCTACGATTGATGAAGAGTGATTCCGTACACCATTCCAGATCCCGAAATGTCCGACCAAGACACCGAGTATGATTCCGAAAATGGTCCCAGAGATAAAACTAGAGCGGG
Source organism: Planctomicrobium sp. (assembly GCA_018659505.1). Classification (GTDB taxonomy): domain Bacteria; phylum Planctomycetota; class Planctomycetia; order Planctomycetales; family Planctomycetaceae; genus Thalassoglobus. The sequence goes on along the minus strand of JABJMI010000303.1, from coordinate 2,124 downwards.
ACGGACTCATGACAGCCTCCTTGCAGCCACGAGGAAATTCAATTTTTACCTGCCTGGAACACTCGTTTCAGACAACTTCCTATGGGAAAGTTACGGAATTCGGGAAATCGCTGCAAGATGAGACCTTCTGACTGGGAAATCATGCAGATAAGTTGCGAAAAGCTGGCTTAACGGAGAGCATAAGATCGTCAAGAATGCTAAATATTCAATTCGATCAAAGAAATTTACCACGGAGACGCGGAGGCACGGAGAAAGATTCCTACAACAGTTCCGTTTTTTTCTCCGCGCCTCAGTGTCTCCGTGGTTAGCTTTTATTTCACACACGAAAGCCTGTCCTGTGTCACACGATATTTATCAGAACCCATTAAACACCCGATATGCTTCTGCTGAAATGAGCGGGATTTGGTCTGCGCAGACGAAGCACAGTACCTGGCGGAAGCTATGGGTCGCGTTGGCAGAGTCCCAACAGGAGTTGGGTTTAGACATTTCTGACGCTCAACTCAACGAACTCCGCAGCAACGTCGACAACATCGATTTCGACTTAGCAGCGAAGTACGAGCGAGAAGTTCGCCACGATGTTATGGCTCATGTGCATACCTATAAAGACCTCTGCCCGGCAGCTGGGGGAATTATCCATCTGGGGGCGACTTCCTGTTATGTCACTGACAACTCGGAATTGATTCAGATTCGTGAGAGTCTGGAACTGACTCGTTCACGACTCGTGCAGGTGATTGACGCATTAGGGAATTTCTCCAAACAATACCGCGACTTACCGTGCCTGGGACTGACTCACCTGCAGCCGGCACAACCATCAACAGTCGGCAAACGAGCGACTTTGTGGTGTCATGATCTGGTTCTTGATTTGGAAGAAGTTGAACACCGACTGGAAACCCTTCGTTTCCGCGGAGTGAAAGGGACCACTGGAACCCAAGCGACATTCCTTTCGCTCTTTGAAGGGGACCATGAAAAGGTTCGCCAATTAGATCGACTAGTGACCGAGAAAATGGGCTTCGACAAAACCTATCCCGTAACTGGGCAAACATATTCTCGTAAAGTTGATGCTCAAGTCCTAGCGACCTTAAGCGGCGTCGGGCAATCGGCTCACAAGGCTGCCAGCGACTTACGACTCTTACAAAGTTGGAAAGAAATCGAAGAACCGAAAGCTGACAAGCAAATCGGTTCCTCAGCGATGGCATATAAATTCAACCCTATGCGGTCAGAGAGAATTTGTGCTCTTGCTCGCTTTGCTATCAGTCTGACTCAGAACGGTGACCAGACAGCTGCCGTACAGTGGATGGAGAGAACACTTGATGACAGTGCGAACCGTCGGTTGTCGCTGCCGCAATCGTTCCTCGCTATCGATGCTGTGTTAATGATTTACCATAATGTTGCCAGCGGGCTTCGTGTCTATCCAAAGATCATCGAGAAACGCTTAAACGAAGTCTTGCCATTCATGGCGACCGAAGAAATCCTAATGGCAGGGGTCAAAGCGGGGGGAGATCGACAGGACTTGCATGAGCAAGTTCGGATTCACAGTGTCGAATCGGACAAGCAAGTCAAAGAACATGGCAAAGAACACGATTTGATTGCCCGACTAGAGAACGACCCACTCTTCGCAAATGTGAACTTAGGAGCGGCACTGGATGCTCGCCTTTACATTGGTCGCGCTCCAGAGCAGGTCGATGAATTCCTGGGCGACGTTGTTTCACCGATTCGGGAAAAGTACAGCGAACTTCTCGGTGGTGATGCGGCAGAACTCAAGGTCTAAAAATAATGAACAAGAGGAAGCAAAGAGAGCAGAGGGTTTGCATCTCTGTTCCCTCTACGCTCTTCTGTTCAAATTAGAACGCCATCAATACTCCAGAGAGTATCTTTGCACTGTAGAAACAAAATCGTAACCGTTCACGGGGAAACCATTATCTAAAAGTCTGATTGAGCAGTAGATTGTCGCGGAGCGACTTTATCTGATAGCCCTGCGTTTTAACGCAGGGTCAAACTTGCCCCCTCCGCTTTTGTTGTCGCGGAGCGACAGTCTGTGCTAACGACGATAGATGCTACAAACATTCTTTGTTCTCCTCAAACCGTCACTCCGTGACGAGCAAGACGAGAGGACTCACCTTCCTT
>JABJMI010000717.1 GCA_018659505.1 Planctomicrobium sp. | reverse complement strand
GTATGCGAATGCTGTGTTGATTCGTCATACTGGAACAGAATTCTGTTTTGATTTCATTACGAATTTTTATCCGCTCTCCGCGGTATCATCGAGAGTTTTTCTCGCTGCACCGCACGTACTTCCTTTGTTAGCGTCACTTGAAAAATCCTTGATGCCGCCCGGAACGAGTCAAGACATTGCATAACACGTTCAATTCATTACGCTGACGGATATTACAGAATCTTTTTTCTCATCAAATTTATCTATAGACGAATCATCCTCACATGCACGCAGTGATCTTAGGGGCAGGAACAGTCGGTTGCTCGATTGCTCAGATTTTAGTCGAGCTTGATGTCAACGTATGTATCGTGGATGAACAAAGGGAAGTCCTTAATCGCGTTGAAGAACAGCTCGATGTCCAAACGGTACTCGGTTCTGCTTGCGAATCGATCCCGCTCTTTCAAGCAGGGGTGCAAAACGCGGAACTTTGCCTGGCTGTCACCAGTCGCGATGAAGTCAACTTGGTCGGAGCGAGTCTCGCAAAGGTAATGGGAGCGAAAAGAACCGTCGCTCGTGTCTTCAATCCTGCATATCGCGACTTTAGCACGTTCGATTATCAGCGACATTTTGGAATTGATCGTCTCTTGAGTTTGGAAAAACTAACCGCACTGGAACTGGCGAAAGGACTGAGTGCTCCAGGTTTGTTCGCGGTCGAGAACTTTGCTCGCGGTGGAGTTCAGGTTCTTGAAGTGGGGGTTATAGAGAATTCAAAAGCAGCTGGACAAACTGTCAGAGAACTCAAGTTGCCCTCGACTGTTCGAATCGGGCTCCTCGTTGGGGAAGATGGTCCTTGTGTCCCCAGCGCCGAACAAGTGATTCGCCCCGGAGACAAGGTGACTCTCATAGGAAAGCAAGAACCGCTCAACGACATAAAAATTTTATTCGAGGAACGCACTCAGGAAGTCACTTCAGTGATCATTGCTGGAGGAGGTGAAATTGGACTTCACCTGGGAAGGCTACTCGATAAAAAACGATACAGAGTCGTCATTCTTGAAGCCGATGAAGATCGCTGCAAACTCCTCGCATCACGACTTGGCTCAGTCAGTGTCCTCATCGGAGATGCCACCAATCGTACTGAGTTAGAAGAAGCACGTGTCAGTTCGACCGATGTGTTCGTAGCTGCCATGGGACGAGACGAAGATAACATCGTCTGCGGTGTGGAAGCGAAAGAACTGGGTGCGAAACGAATTCTCAGCATTGTTCGCCGACCAGATTATGCGAACGTGCTCGAGAAAATTGGGATCGATGTCGCGGTCAGCCCACGTGAAGTTATGGCTGGCGAGATCGTCGGCATGGTAATGACCGGTCCCATCAATCGCAAAAGCCCGATTGCCGGAGGAGCCGCCGAAGTTTGGGAAGTTCAAGTCGAAGAGGATACTCCTTGCTTAGGTGGGCAGCTGAAAGATCTCAGAATTCAGGATTGTCTGATCGCTGCAATTGTTCGTGAGGAATATGTTGAAGTCGCCTCGGGAGATGATCAACTCCGTGTAGGAGATACAGCGGTGACCATTGTACAAAAAGGTCAAGAAGAAGCCGCTTTGAAGTGGTTCACGCCTGTGAAAGCGACATGAGAGTAGCTTCCGAATTTAGAATCCTGGGACTCGGAACGGTCACGGTCGATCACGTTTTGACGGTCCCCAGCTATCCGGAATCCGATTCGAAGAACGAAGCGATCGATTCATGTTATCAGGTTGGTGGTCCTGTTCCGATAGCACTTTCACAACTGAAACGCTTTGGGCATTCCGCTGATTTCTTGAGTCTCTGGGGAGACGATGCCTGGGGCGATGTGATTGAAGATCGATTGAAGCGAGAGAACATTGGATTTCGTAGTCGGTCGCGGAAAAGCATTTCCTCTTCAGTTACTCAAATCTGGCGTGAACAAGAGACCGGTCAACGCACATTGGTCACTTCGCGCGTTGATGGGGGACTTTTGGCAGGGATGGTCAGCGAAGAATTCATCAGCCAATTCGACCTTCTTCATCTCGATTGTTGGCCAACCGAAGCTGCCTTGAAAGCAGCAGAAATGATGAAAGAGCAAGGCGGATTGGTTTCAATCGATACTGGTTCACCTAAGCCAGGAGTCGAAAAACTTCTGGAACTGGCAGACATCGTCAATTGCCCGCAGCGGTTTTGCCAGCAATTTATTGGTGAATTTGATCTCCGAAAGGCAGCGAAACGAATCGCTGAGTTCGGACCAAAGTATGTCACCGTCACAGCCGGCGAACACGGAGCAGCACTCGCAGCAAATGGCGAAGTCTACTTCCGCCAATCTCGTCAATTATCCAGAACAGTCGACACCAATGGTGCTGGGGATTCGTTTTCTGGTGCATTGATTCATGGAGTTCTACGCTCCTGGTCACACGAGAAGATTCTCGAATTCGCTGTGGCGTGTGCGGGATTAAAATGCGAACAACTTGGAAATGAACGGGCGTTGCCGACAAAAGAAATGGTCCTGAGAGTATTGCAGGATAATGCGAATTGCTAAGATGAAATTACAAACAATTATCCGTCCGACTCTATTAAAAGTAGATTGATCATGCCTCGCTTAATTCTCGCTT
>JABJMI010000848.1 GCA_018659505.1 Planctomicrobium sp. | reverse complement strand
CCTAGTATCGACAAGTTTGCAGCAGAGGGAATGCGGTTCAAGCATGCTCACGTTCAAGTCGGTAATTGTTTTCCTTCCCGAAATGTGTTGCTGTCCGGCAGGTATCCACACAACACTGGAGTTGAGGGGTTCTACCAAGTGAAAAACCCCGGCTACCCGCACCTTGTCGACTTGATGCAAAAAGCGGGCTACTTCGTTGGCATACGTGGCAAGGTTTCACATTCGACACCTTATCAGCCCTATCACTGGGATGCGGATTTGACTGTGCTCGATGGACAGCAGCAAGACATGAAGAACGCTGCCTCTTATTTTCGCTCAACGAAAAGGGGAATTGAACTCGCTCAAAACGCCAAGAAACCTTTCTGTCTGAATGTAAACATCTCTGATCCGCATAAGCCGTTCTATGCGATGGGTAAAAATGGAGCTGTGGTCCCTGACAAAAACATTCCGTCGAAAGTTTTCACTTTATTCGATGTTCCCATCCCTGGATTTCTCTTCGGTCATCCAGACGTTTGCAAAGAACTTGCTCACTACTATTCGTCCGTCAGGCGCGCTGACGATTGCTTTGCGCAGGTCATGAAAGCTCTTGAAGAGTCGGGGGCGAAAGATGAAACAGTAGTCGTCTTCCTGTCTGATCATGGAATGCCATTGCCGTTTGCAAAAACTGCCCTCTGGCACCATAGCACCCACACTCCATGGATCGTTCGCTGGGCAGGAGTCACGAAGCCCGGTAGCATCGAAGAAGATCATATGATCTCCGCTGTTGATCTTGTTCCAACTTTACTCGACATATTGAATTTCGATCCTCCTGAAGGACTCGATGGCAGTTCCTTTGCTCCCCTGCTCTATGGAAAATCTCAACCTGATCGTGAGATGGTCTACAAAGTCTACAACGAAAATTCAGGCGGCAATCGCAGCCCAATGCGAAGCGTCGAGTCAAAGAAATTCGGTTACATCTTCAATCCTTGGTCCGATGGAAAACGCGTCTTCAAAACAGCGACTACCGGCACGATGACATATCGCGCGATGGTGAAGTTAGCACCTGAGAACGAAAACATTGCAGCGCGGTTGGAATTCTTTCAGCATAGCGTTCCAGAAGAATTCTATGACTATCAGAATGATCCCGACGCTTTGCACAACTTGATCGATAACCCTGATTATCGAGACGAACTCAATCGCCATCGGGCAGCGATGCGAACATTCATGAAGACATCAAATGATCCCATTCTGGAAGTATTTGACCAACGAGACGATCCCCAATTCGTGAGCGATTATGTTGATCGGGTACAGGCGGAATCGGACGAACGGCGAAAAACAAAACGCGGTCGGCAACAGACTTCAAAAGAGGGAAAGAAGTTCGCGAATCTGTTCCGAGTCGAACTTGCTGACTCAGCGTCACAGTCAGCACCATTTGAAGTGGTCATCCGTCACAACCTGCCTGAAGAATTAAAGAATCAAAAGTTCCACATCACATTCAAGGACGCTGATGGGAAACGGCTCGAACGGAAGGTCGTTGAAGGAGCCGGGCGTGGCAAGTTGGCAGTCACTTTTAATGTCCCTAACGGCATTAAAACAACCGGTTTTCAGGTCTCTGTCTTTGTCGGGGAAGAATATTCCGATAATCTGTTGCATAAGACACAAGGACCAGTTCCACTTGTTAAATAGGCGGTTTTCGACAGGTTTGGAGGTTTGTTTCTGAAAAATCTTGGCAATTTCGATTTCGTCCGCCATGATGTGACTAGAAAATCGCCAATGTAAACAGGGCTTCTTGCATCAGAGTCCGTAAGGCAGCAGTATTTCATAAAAGTCTGTGATCAGAAGTCTGATCTGAATTGAGTTTGAGATGAGTGACAAACCATCGGGGTCTGAAGAACAAAGTGTGATCGTGAACCAGTTGATCGCTGAGTTCATGAGTAGAACCGATGCGGGCGAAGAGCTTGACGCTGCGCAGTTTGTTGCCGAGCATCCTGATCACTCGGATGAATTGAAACGGCATTTTGCGAATGTTGATGAACTAGAAGGTTTGGTACAAACCGACACACCTGGTACTGCCGAGACGATGCTGAATCCGGGAGACATTGCCGAAGAATCTACCGACGATGCAACGGCAAATACGATCCTGCGAGGGAACACTGATTCAGAGACTTCTGTCACCCGCGACCATCAACAGCAAAATATTGGTTCGAAAACCAACATCGACATCCCTGAAACCTTCGGTCGCTACGACATTCAAAAGGTGCTTGGACAGGGAGCGATGGGGGCGGTGTATCTTGCGAAAGATACGCAGTTGGATCGTGATGTCGCTCTCAAGATTCCGAAGTTCGACGACAGCAACGGCGTCGACGATGAAGAACTGCTTGAGCGTTTCTATCGTGAAGCCCGTGCGTCTGCGACTCTTCGAAGTCCGAATATCTGTCCCGTTTTTGACGTGGGCGAGATTGATGGTCAGCACTACATCACGATGGCGTATATTGAAGGTCGCCCGCTGAAGGATTTCACGAAGTCGAAGAAGTCTCACTCCGAGAAGCAGATCATCACGACCATTCGTAAGCTCGCGACGGGACTTGCCGAGGCTCACTCGATTGGTGTTATTCATCGGGATTTGAAACCTGCGAATATCATGGTCGACCAGAAGGGTGAGCCGGTCGTGATGGACTTCGGTCTCGCCCGCCGTAGTGCCAGCGACGATGTACAGGTGACTCAAAGTGGAGCAATTTTGGGAACACCAGCTTACATGGCTCCCGAGCAAGTTGCGGGAGATCAGGCAGCGATCGATCATCAGGTCGATATCTACGCCCTCGGCATCATCATGTACGAGCTGATTACCGGCGAAATGCCTTTCAAAGGCAACTTGATGGCGATTCTGCAACAGATCGCGCTGAACAATCCAACCAAGCCATCAGAGATTCGTAAGAAAATCGACCCACGTCTAGAATCAATCTGCCTTAAGATGATGGAAGGCGATCAGGCGAATCGCTACCAGTCAATGACGGATGTTGCGAATGACTTACAAGATGTCCTACGGAATCCCGGTAAGCGACAGAAGAAAGAAGAAGCAAAGAAGACCGGTCCGAAGCCGACTTCAATCCCCTCAGCACATGAAGAATCCAATCCCGCATTGATCTCTGTCGCGCAACCTAAGTCTTTCGCAGCCCAATTGCGAGAGAAGAAAGGCAAGTCAGCGAAGAAGCCAAAGTCGGCAACCAAAACGAAATCTGGAACGAAAACAACTGCTAGTACAGGCTCTAGCTCCGCTGGTCCTCCGAAGAGACTGCTGATCGCAGGCGGCTTGGGTGGGTTGCTACTTCTACTGGGCATCGTCTTCATCGTCCGTCTCGGCAAGTACGATGTGCAAATCACATTAGATGATCCAAGTATCCAACTGAGTGTCGATGGCGTTGATCTTAAAGAACTCAAGATTACGAACGGGAAGGATGTTTACAAACTTTCCGCCGGCAAACACAAACTACAATTGAAGATGAATGGGCTTACGACCCACGTCGAAGAATTCACCGTCACCAAAGATGGGGAGACGGTACTCAGGGCAGCCATCGTAAATGGAAAACTGGATGGTCTCCTCAATGGCGAGGCATCAACTGAGTACGAAGTTACTGAGGCGATCACCAGTTCGGCAATTAAGAGTGAAAATAAAGAAAACTTCGCTCTTCAATTTGACGGAATCGATGACTATGTCGAGACCAACTGTCAACTCGATGTGAAGCAACCTTTTACAGTGGAATTCCTGATGCGAGCGGGACCAACAACCCAGCCGATCACGGCAATCGTGAATTCAATGGAAGCAACGAACAACCGGCCTCCTGGTTTTAGCTTCTATCGACGGGCTTCAGATTTAATGTTTTCTCGTAATCTTGACAATCAAGAGCCTACGATTCGTGCTCCCAACGTTCTTGATCGGCAACAAATGTCGTCCGTGACAGGCGTGTGGAATGGGACTGAACTCTTACTCTTCATCGACGGCAAAAAGCAGGAAACACCCATCGAGACAAATGTGTTAAAGACACTCAGTAGTCCCGGTTCGATCCTTCTCGGAGCAGAACGTCACAATGGCGTCCCCAGCTGGTTCTTCAATGGTCAACTCGATGAGATCAGAATTTCAAACTTTGCTCGTTACGATTCAAACTACAAACTCGAATCTCGATTTCAACCCGATGCGAAAACCATCGCCCTGTATCATTGCGATGAAGGCTCCGGCAACATACTCAAAGACTCCTCCGGCAACGGGCATGACGGCAAGGTCGACGGAGCGAAGTGGGTGAAAGCCGAGGGAGGCACTGGTACTCAAGAGGTCGCTTCAGCCTTCAAATCGGCACTCCGGTTCGATGAGGACGACCGTGTTGAGATTCCGACTCTCAACTTCGACGGTTCTCACCCGGTCACTTTTGAGGCTCGAATTCACCTCTCCGCTGATCCGATCTTTAATGAAAGTGATGGCCCCGCAACGTTTGATGTTGCCACGATTGGAGGGCTGTTTGGGGTAAATCGGACCAACTGGGGACACGAAGCGGGTTGGCTGGCATCGATGACCTCGAAGAATCAAGGTCCGTTGCATCGCAAGATTGTGAACGAAGCGCTTTCAGGACACATTGCGATTGTTTACGACGAGAAAACCGTTCAACTGTTCTTCAACGGTAAGCCATCCGAAAACCGCATGACTCAAAACAATGGAGAGGAGCAAATTGACGAATTGCCGGAGATTATAACATATCGCATGGGGACCACTCTAGGAAAGCTGCCCAACATCGAATGGGCGAACTCATTGCAAGGCGATTTATCAGAAATTCGGATTTCAAACATCGCCCAGTACACAGAGCAATATCAGCCACAAGTTCAACTTGAAGACGACGAGCACACCGTTGCCCTGTACCACTTCGACGAAGGCACCGGCGACATCCTCAAAGACTCCTCCGGCAACGGGCATGATGGCAAGAT
>JABJMI010000729.1 GCA_018659505.1 Planctomicrobium sp. | reverse complement strand
TGCCGGACACTTAAAGTGTCCGGCAAAACTTAATTTAACTGATTAACCACGCAATCGCGATGCAATTTCACCTGTAACGTCTTCAACCTTGACGCGAACTTGCTCCAGCGAGTCACGATCTCGAATTGTGACTGTTCCCTGTTCGAGAGTGTCACCATCGATGGTAATGCACCAGGGAGTTCCGATTTCGTCTTGCCGACGGTAACGCCGACCGATCGCTCCCTGCTCATCATAAGTCACATTGATGCCAGCATTTTTGAGTGATCGATAGATCTCTTTCGCCTTTTCAGGCTGTCCATCTTTCTTGACTAATGGGAAAATTGCAGCTTTGATCGGAGCCAACCGCGGATGAAATTTCATGACCACGCGGGATTGCATATTTCCTTTGTCATCCGGTTGCTGATCTTCGTGATAGGCTTCACAAATGAATGCCAGAGTCGCACGATCCGCACCGGCAGAAGGTTCGATGACATGCGGAATGAATCGTTCGCGCGTTTGATCATCGAAGTAAGAAAGATCTTTTCCCGAACCACGATACTTCGGCTGACCATGTTCGTTGAGTTCAACCTCTAACGTTCCTTCATCTGTCGCTTTCAGTTTCCCTTCCATATGAGAACGTAGATCGAAGTCACCACGATGAGCAACACCTTCGAGTTCTCCATATTCACCCTCAGCGAGAAATGGAAACGCGTATTCAATGTCTGCCGTTCCTACTGAATAGTGAGCGAGTTCTTCTTTGTGGTGCTCACGAAGTATCAAGTTCTCTTCTTCAACCCCCAAGCTGAGATACCACGCATAGCGACGATTTCGCCAATAGGTATACCATTCTTGTGATTCCCCCGGCGGACAGAAGAATTCGATCTCCATCTGTTCAAATTCCCGTGATCGGAAGGTGAAGTTTCGAGGAGTGATTTCGTTGCGAAAACTCTTACCAACCTGGCAAATCCCCAGCGGCAACTTCACGCGACTCGAATCAATTACGTTCTTGAAGTTTACGAAAATTCCCTGTGCCGTTTCCGGTCGTAAGTAGGCTGTATCGTCTTCTGTACCGAGTGCCCCAATGATTGTTTTGAACATCAGGTTAAAGTCGCGCGGCGCTGTCAGCGTACCTGCTTCGGTCGTATCTGGACCAACAACGCTGCTGTACTCTTCAACCGGAATGGCAGTCAAGCTGAGTACGTCGCCTTCCCATTCCAGTCGATCAACATATTTCTTTTTGAGTCCAAAAAACTTCAGTGCCTGCGCTTCGATCTCCGGCATCTCGCCGACGGCAGTCACAAAGACGCGTACCGGATCCGATTCGCCCTCTTTCGACTTTCGCTTGCCTGTGATCCAGCGACCATTCACATGGTCATGGCGATACCGTTTTTTGGCTGACTTGCAGTCGACCATCTTGTCGGCAAACAGATCAAAGTGACCGCTGCACTTCCAGACTTGCGGATTCATGATGATCGTTGTCTCAACACCGACCATCTGAAACGCAGCTGGTGCGTTTTCCGGTGGATCGAGTGGATCGTGCCGGGCAATCATATCTTGCCACCAGGCATCACGAACATTTCGCTTCAGTTCAGTTCCGAGCGGACCATAATCCCAGAAGCCATTTTGACCACCATAGATTTCAGAATCCTGAAAGATAAACCCTCGCCGTTTGCACAGCGAGACAATCTTATCCATTAACTCCGACCGATCCGTCTGCGACATCGCTTCAGCTTTCCTGAGATGGTTTGTGTTTCAATATGAATAGTCCCGCAGTTTAGTCAGTCCCATGAATAATGAAAACCGGAATTCGATAGGCATTTTCCACATCAACGGACCTGACGACAGCATCATTTCCTGACACAACATCTCGGACAGGAGTTCGTACATGAGAATATTTCTTGATTCACCATGACAGATTTCTCATGATTGCCTCTTCTCGGTGATCTGAGGACACCTGGAAACCATTTCAGCATTCAAGGCAATGAATTCTGTCCACTCCTCCGGAACATCATCTTCGTGATAAATCGCCTCTGATGGACATTCTGGGATGCAGGCTTCGCAATCGATGCAGTGGTCTGGATCGATGAAAAGCATACTTTCCCCTTCATGAAAGCACTCACAGGGGCAAACGACCACGCAATCTGTATACTTACAGCCAAAGCAAGGTTGGGTAACGACCATTGTCATTTCGTGTTCCTATTTAGATTCTTCACAATTGAACTTGTCCTCTATTGTGTGAATGGGAACTGAAGAAGCAGAACGGACACGAATTTTTGAATAATTTCAGATTGGTGACAAAAGAGTGTCTGGCTTCAGAGAAACATCTTCGAAACACTCCCGGAAACAAATTCGGGAAGGTCATGAGCCGGTGTTCGACGAGCTCTTCAGTAAATACCTTTCTCGTTTGACTGCGTTAGTTCGTTCACGCATGGCTGCCAAGCTGGCGCGAAAAATTGACCCAGAGGATATCGTTCTATCTGCGTTTCGAAGTTTCTTTGTTGCAACTCGAGATGGTCGATTCGAGATCGAAGAAGAGAATTCACTGTGGCAGCTTCTGGTGACGATCTCGCTGAGAAAACTTGGTAAACATTCGGATATTTTTAACTCACTGAAAAGATCAATGGATCGAGAGACTGATTCCAGCTCTGGTCTTATCGCAACCGATCCATCGCCGGAAGAAGCTGCAATCATCGAGGACGAACTGTGCCAAATGCTCTCTTCGCTTTCAGTTCAAGATCGGAAAATTGTTGAACTACGTCTGCAAGGTTGGACACTCGTTGAAATTGCTAATCGTCTTAACATCTCTGAAAGAACAGTCCGACGAGTGTTGAAATCAATCATCAGTGAGAAACGTGAGACCGAAGAGCCATTCAATACATCTCAACTACGAATAATGAAGGAGATGGTCACGAATCACGCTCCGATTGATATCCCACAAGGTCTCTTAGAAGAATCAATCGATGATTACCTGATCCAAAGACATGTTGGCGTTGGTGGAATGGGGAAAGTGTATCTTGCAAGACGATTGGCTGATGATGAACCAGTAGCGATTAAATTCCTCAAAAAACGCTTTCTGAATACTCCACAGTATGTCCAGCAATTTCTAAAGGAAGCTGTCTTACTGCAAGACCTCGACCATCCCAATATCGTTCAATTCCACGGAGTCGGGAAAATTCGACAGCGAGGAATCTTCATTGTGATGCAGTGGATCGATGATGCGACGTCATTACTTCATCCGAAAGAAGCACTCACTCTCAGTGAAGTTGTCCACGTATGCTTACAAGCCGCGACGGGTTTGCTTTCTGCACATAATGAAGGAATTGTGCATTGCGATGTCACTCCAGGGAACCTCTTATTGCAGCCAGACGGAAAGCTGATGATCACAGATTTCGGGCTCGCTCGTAGAACTTTAGAAACATTGAACGCCAATCAAAGAGCATTCGGCACAATTGCGTTTCTTGCACCTGAACAAGCCTCACAAGAATGGGGAGTAATTTCACCGAAAACGGACGTCTATGGACTCGGCGCGACAATGTATTACTTGTTGACAGGATCGATCCCCTTCCCTGCCGATAGTCTTCCCGAGATGATTACAGATGTCATCTCACCAAAAACTCCGCAACGAATCAGCGAACTCAACATTACACTCTCTAAATCATTGGAGGATCTGTGCATGAAGTGCCTTAAGAAAGAACCTGAGCAACGCCCTGAGCTACAGATTGTTATGAAAATGCTTCAAGAAACTTCCGAGGCTTCGTGAGATTCAATGATCCGCGATTATCCGTGTACTAAATAGAAAGCACGGAGGATCAATGAAGACCTTCCGTGCTTTACTATTTCAACGAATTGTCACTTCAGAACTTACTTTGCTGTCTGAAATGGTGAGGCTGGCAAACCATTCTTGTTCGACAGGTTTGGCTCTGCGAGGTGGTTCCAGCCGAAGCGGACCGATTTCGGTTCTTTGACTGACTCTGCCGTCACAACAACGGTGTCACCTTCAATAGTTGCTGCAGCGGCGACGTAATTGCCATCGGCACCGGCGATTTCGAAGTGGGACAGGTCATT
>JABJMI010000716.1 GCA_018659505.1 Planctomicrobium sp. | reverse complement strand
GTGAAGTTCGTAATTCACTCTACTTCGCGATCATCTTGAGTTGTTGTTCAATGCCGGTTTTGACCTCGTTCCAAGATTGGATTCTACCATGTTCAAAATCTTGGACGCCTCTTTGAATCGCTTTGAAATCTTCTGTTTCGATCTCACGTTTGCGCCAGATTTCTACGCATTCCTCTAATGGTAACGTTGTTAAGTCTTCCTCAGTTTGTTGTAGAACGAACTGATTGAATTCGTAGAGTTCGTTGAGTGTCATTTGAGAATTCCTGAACGGTATAAGTTTCCAAACTTTCTTCTGGTATTCTATACAGTTTAACTGAAAAACTAACATCAAAAAGTAGTTTTATCTTTCGGGAAATACCTCAGCATCCAGTTCTGCTCGTACTGCTGCCAGTCTTTCCAGTCGAGAAGTTCGTAGAGGTCGCGGCGTTTCTTGTGGTGCAAATAGACAGGCTGTTCTTTACCGGAATGTTTGTTGAGCAGTTGGATTGCCTGGGCGTAATTGCCTTTGCGACGGTCTCTGCGGATGTGCAGCAAGAAGTAGTCTTTGGTTGTTGTATCGACCCAGTTAGTGAGTTGCTTGAAGTTGCTTTCAAAGAGTTGGTCGTGCTTCTCCTTGTTCTCAATGGGATGATCTTTGGTTACATCCGGAAGTTCCATGTACGCCAGTGCACGTCCTTTTCGGTAAAGAGCATCGATGAGATCGGTTTTTGCTGATTCCATTTCCTTATGGAGTTTCTTATCCTCAGCTGATTCCGGCGAATGTCGAATGCCGAAGTAGCTTTGCAACTTGCGTTTCGGAATGAGTTTGATGACACGGTCGGACAGTTTGACAACTTCCTCTAATCGCTGTTTGCGAGCTTCCGAATCTATCAAATGAAGTCGTGTGACAGCGAGTTTTCGATTGTCGGGAGTAAGCGTTTCGATTCTCTGAGAAAGTTCTTCAATCTGTATTTGATGCTCAGGCCAGTTGAGAGTTTTTAACGACTGCAAATGGAAATCGATTTCAGCTTGTTCAAGGTCAGTGACTGGTTTGACTTTGGCAGATGCAGTTTTTTTCTCTGGAACATTCGCAACAACATACTGTACTGAAAGCGGATTTGGATCGTTATTGAAGAGCGAGATCTCGCCCGTGAAGAGATCGCCATTCTGTACATGAGATGGCAGCGATTGAGTTGGCGCAATTCGTGTCCAGAGTTGGATACTTTTATCTTGGAGAAGTTCGAACTTGGACAGCGAACGAGTTTCTCCCACGGCAGCGATTCGAGAAGAGTAAAACTTCAAGCCGATGCGGTTCGTGCTCTGTTCGATGGTCAAAGGTTGCTTCGCGAACATTTTGAGTGCATCGCGGTCTGAATGTCTGAGTTCCAGTTGGATTGTGTAACGACCTGTTTTTAATGAGATGTCTGAAGGATACATATCCTCAGCGGTGACGAGTTGTTTATTTTGATCGAAAACGAAGATGCGATGCGAGAGAACAGGGAGATCATAAATCAGGTTAGTGAACCCCGGCGTTAGCAGTTTTACGCGCGTGTTGGAGTGAGCTTCGAACTCATAATGTAAAACCGATTGCCAGATGTGTTCGTCATCCCACAGGCCATCGCGGCCATTGGGAAGCTGGTTCGTATCGACACGTGATGGCGAGAGACTTCGCTGCCAACGGTTGAGCGAACCAGAGACTTCGCATTCAGTGAAGCCCAATGACGCAGTAAGAGTCAATGGCGTCGCGGCTCCAGTGGCTGGCAGAAATAATTCATTTTCCGATGATGTGACTCCATCGAATTCGACGGTCAGTTCGAGGTTTGACTCGCCGAGGCTTGACCAGTATTGAGCGATGCAAACTTCTAAAGTTCGATCCGGGACGACAGCGAAGCCTTTGATGTATTCTTCATCGGTTTTTAATGCTGTGGTCGATTTGGATTCATGTGCTTCAAAGGATTCACCTGGAACGAGTTGTACGTTGTGAACGTAAAAGAAACTACTGCCAGTGTTGTCGATGCTCTTCAATTTCAATTCAGCGTAGCGACTACCGATTGGCGGAGTCAGAAAGACTCTCTGAAGTCCGCCCGCTGTTGATTTAAATTTCGTCGAGAATTGTGATTCTTTAAGTTTCTCTGGAACGGTGACTGTGACAGGGACACGAAACAACGCTCCCTGTTCTTGTTGTTCGGCATGTTTGCCGATAATCTCGGTTGTGTGTAGTCCCGGTTCTAATTTTGTCGCGTCGATAAACACTCCGAACTTGCCTCCATCGTGAGTGATTAACAGGTGACTACCGACGTCCACCCAGTCTGCTGAACACTCCAGAAGGATTGGGACATCGTAATTCAGTTTTAGATCGTTGTCCTTGATTGCGTCGAGTTGT
>JABJMI010000758.1 GCA_018659505.1 Planctomicrobium sp. | reverse complement strand
TTCACTTCGCTTCCGGCAACAGCATCAACAACCGGAATCAAATAAGGAAACGGAGGACAAACCAAGACTTCGACGTTTCTCGTTGTGTCGCTGTTTACTTCGGCGATTGCTTTCGCAAGTTTAACACCCGATTCTCGGGTTGTGTTCATCTTCCAGTTACCAGCGATCAAGTAGCGTCTCATTGATTTCCCTTTATTTGATATTGTCGAATAGTTTTAAGTTATTTAATGAGAGGGTCGCTGAGATTCAGCGTTCCGCTCTCATTTCAGGTTATTTTTCGTGGATTCTAGCGAAATAGGCATATTGCAGCGAACGGTAGCGAGACCCGAATCAGTGATTTCTCTGAATCGAAACTATTTCGTATGATCTGAAGATTGAACGCACAGTTTAGCTGCACACTTCAGGTGTGCAGCTAAACGGATAACGCAAAACTTATCTGACTTCGAATTGCATTAACGGTCAATTACTTCTGTCTAACGAGATTTCACTTGTGGCTCAACGTGTTCGCAAAGGTCTGGCGAATTGGTTAACCAGTTCAACGACTCCGATATTTGTTCTCGATCATCGACGTGTGCTCCTTGTTTTTAATCAGGGTTGTATTGAACTCACGGGTCGAGAAGCAGCGGACGTGATTGGAAAAACTTGCTTGCGAACAACAAACCCCAATCCGGAACTCATCGAATCGTTAACCGGCGTTCTCGCACCTCCTGAGCGAGTTTTCCAGGGAGAGATTGCAACGGTCCCGGCTGTTATTCCGACTGCTACTAAACCCGAAACAGTTGAAATCTATTTTTTCCCTCTTTCTCAAGAGCAACCGGACGACCAGATTCGCATTGTCGGAGTCATCGGTCCTCTCAAAGATTCGGGAATTGAACTTGTCCCGGATAGTGAAGTCAGAAGATTCGAACTCGCACAAGTTCTCAACAGTATCTACGAAAATCATCAAATTAAAGATCTGGTCGCATCCTCACCGGAAATGCAGCGAGTCGCGACACAGGTTGCCGTCGCACAAGACCACACACATCCTGTCCACTTTATTGGAGAGACGGGAGTCGGGAAAGAATACCTTGCCCGGTTAATTCACTATTCCTCAAGCAGCAAAGAAAGGAGGTTTCTTCCGCTGGACTGTCAAAACCTTTCTCATTTTGAGATCTCCAGAATACTTCGCAGACTGTTCGTTGAGCCCAGTGATGAAACGCAAGTCGGTACTGTCTATCTACAACAAATTGAATATCTCGCCAGAGACTTGCAGGTTGAACTGCTGGAGCACATCAACTCTGGGTCAATTTTTCGTTGGATGTCGAATTCCAGAAGAAGTCTGGAAGCACTCACCGAAGAGGAGATGCTGAAGGAACTGCAAGCAACTTTCGCAGCGTTTCAAATTTCTGTTCCTCCACTCCGAAACAGGAATGAAGACGTTTTGCTTCTTGCGACTCATTTTCTCGAACTGTTGAACATCGAGCATAAAAAGAGTGTGGAACAATTTTCAGCAGACGTTGAAACTGAACTGTGTGCCTATCGTTGGCCGGGCAATGTGAATGAGCTTTATTCAGTGGTGAAAGAGTCGGTTGATCGCTGTCAATCGAATGTGATTCAAGCCGAAGAGCTGAATTTGCAATTCAAAACAGGTCGCGACGCACAACGCACTAGACCGGTTCGGGTTGGAGAAAGCTTGGAAGATTACTTAAATCGAGTCGAACGAGAACGCATCAGCGATGTGCTTAAAACCACTGGTGGTAACAAAAAGGCTGCTGCGGAAATACTACAACTGACTCGCCCGAAACTTTATCGTAGAATGCAAGCTTTGGAGATCGAAGAGACTCAAAATCAGGCGGAAGCGACAAGTTGATTGAAGGATTCTTCTTTGTCCGACTCGTCAAACTCAACAAACTCTTCAAATTCTGATTGATCAGCTTCTTCAGTTGGTGGAAGTGCAAATTCGTAATGTTTCAGTGAAAACAAATGTTTATCCAATCTTTCTTCAACATGCTTCCTTTCGTCTTGCAGAATTTCTAGCGCCCTCCTGGAAGCAGCCAGAGAAAAGACAACATAGGACAGGATACCTGAAACTCCAGCTGCTATGAGATATGGTAGAACACCTTCATGAATAAATTGATTGAATGCAGCACCTAGAATGATGCCACTCAATATCAAGATCGTTGATGAACTAATGAGACTCGCTTCGTTTCCTTGTTTAGACATCTAACTTTTCCATCCTTTTTGAGGAGAAATATCTCTAATAATATTTTTGATAGAATTCATTTTTTGGCATATTAGTAAGATCATTCGATCTCAAACATGCTGTGAATCAGAGGATAAATCCCCCAATTCAACCTACGTCACGGTTTTGGGAAAGTCAAAAAAGTTTTCCTGATTTGCAACATACTCTTAGGCATGAGTACACTCAAAGTATGAATCAACCGTTTTTGATCATACTCTCATGTCGAAATCACTCATTCTATTTAACACGGAGAGACAACATGTCACTCACACGTCGATATTTCATGAAGTCTGCCGCAGCTGCAAGTGCAGCAGTCGTCACTCACCAACACCTGCAAGCTCAGGATGAAAAACGCAATAGCAGTCCTAACGAGAAAATTGGGATCGCAGTCATCGGTGCCGGCGGACGAGGCAGTAGTCATCTGGGAGCCTTCTCAGGCAGTGCTGATTCTGAAGTTCTCTACATTTGCGATGTCGATGAAAATCAGGCGAAAAAGAAAATCAAAGGCGTCGAAGAGAAACAGGGTCGCGCACCAGAATTCCTGCAAGACTTTCGTAAAGTTCTCGAAGACCCCAACGTCGATGCCATCAGCACCGCGACTCCCAACCACTGGCACTCCTTAGTCTCAATTCTTGCGATGCAAGCAGGCAAGCATGTCTATGTCGAGAAACCTGTCTCACACAATGTGTGGGAAGGTCGTCAAGCGGTCAAATGGTCACGACAGTTAGATTTGCTTTGCCAGTGTGGTACGCAATCTCGATCGAGTCCAAGTTTGAAAGCCGCTGTCGAGTGGGTTCACGAAGGGAACCTCGGAGCAATTCAATACGCCATCGGAACATGCTACAAGCCTCGCAAGAGCATTGGCAAACTGGAAGAGCCATTGAAACTCCCAAAGTCAATTGACTTCGACATGTGGTGCGGACCAGCTGCGAAAGTTGACCTCTATCGTCCACGCCTGCATTACGATTGGCACTGGGATTTCAACACTGGCAATGGTGACATGGGTAACCAGGGCATCCATCAAATGGATATTGCCCGTTGGTTCCTGGGTGAGCAAAAGCTCTCTTCGAAGGTGATGAGTATCGGCGGTCGAGTCGGTTACGAAGATGCTGGCGATACACCGAACACTCAAATCGTATACCACGATTTCGAGAAGGCTCCGCTAATCTTCGAAACTCGAGGACTTCCTAAGAAAGACCTCGACTGGAAGAATGGAATGGACGACTATCGTGGCTCGCGAATCGGTGTCATTGTTCAGTGCGAAAACGGCTATGTCGTTGTTCCGTCCTATTCAAAAGCAACTGCGTTTGATAACGATGGAAACGAAGTCAAAGGCTGGTCCGGTGGTGGCGATCACTTCGGAAACTTCCTCGACGCGATCAAATCCGGCAAACGAGAAGACCTCAACGCCGACATCCTCGAAGGTCACCTCTCAAGTGCCTTGTGTCACACTGGTGCGATTAGCCACATGCTCGGAAGCACGATGACCAAAGAGCAAGTTGATGAGCACGTCAACGGAACCAAGAATTCACTCTGGCGTGATTCCTGGGATCGTATGGCAGCACATTTAGCTGCTAATAATGTTGATGTCAGTGACCCGAAACTTTCCGTCGGACCATTCCTTGAAATGGACCCGAATAGCGAAACCTTCCCCGGAAACGACAAAGCCAACGAGCTGTTGACCCGTGAATACCGCGAAGGATTCGTCGTTCCCGATGCCGACGCTTAACGCGAACTTACGTTTGTTTAGCTGCACGCTTCAAGTGTGCAGCTAAACACTCGATGTGAAAAGTGAATTCAAGGAGCGTTCTGAAAATCGGAACGCTCCTTTATTTTTTCGATGCCAGCTTTTCTTCTAAAGTAGTGAACCAACACAATCGGCTTCGTGTCTCTCATCGCCAACAGAATCAAAAATGATAGAGTGAGTTTTATTGAGTCAAGACAATGAACCGTAAACAACTAGCGAAAATTGGAGTTCCAGACTACTGCACTGATGAAGCCATTCAGGCGATTCAGGCAGCGGTCAACGCTGGAGCGAGAGGAAAAGATGCAAAACAGCAGTTGATCGCGGTATTGGCTGAGCCTGAAAACTATCTCAGTGATGAAATCTTCGGAACATTCGCCAAGTCAATGTTTGAAGACGAAACAGCTGAGCCGATCACGCCGATTGATTACGCAGTTTGGGGTGACGAATACATCGAAGAGATGTCGCATCAGCAAATGCGTGAAGCCTGCTCGTTGCCCCATGCTGTCGCTGGAGCATTGATGCCCGATGCGCATATCGGTTACGGGCTTCCAATTGGTGGAGTCTTGGCACTCGAAGGAGCGATCTGTCCATACGCAGTCGGAGTCGATATTGCCTGTCGGATGAAACTGTCGGTACTCGACCTTCCACTTGAAGTATTGAGCAATGAAAAACGCCGCCGAGAACTGAGCACATCTCTTGAGAAGGGAACAGTCTTTGGGACTGGTAAAGCGTGGTCACCGAAGCAAAATCACGCAGTTCTTGATCAGGATTGGAGTGTGAGCAAAATCACTCGGCAGAACAAAGATAAAGCCTGGAAGCAGTTGGGAACTTCCGGTTCAGGAAATCACTTCGTTGAATTCGGTCTCTTGACGGTGACTGAAGACGATAAAGAAATGAACCTGAAACCGGGTGAGTATGTTGCCCTGCTCAGTCATAGCGGAAGTCGTGGAACTGGTCATTCAGTTTGCTCGACTTACAGTGCGATTGCACGTAAGAGTCTACCGAAGAAATATGCTCATTACGGTCGACTGGCATGGCTGGAGATGGATTCCGAAGCAGGTCAGGAATACTGGGCAGCCATGAATTTGATGGGGGATTACGCCTCAGCGAATCATGCTGTTATTCATCGCAATGTCATCAAGCTTGCGGGAGCGAATGTGATTGGTGGAGTTGAAAACCATCATAACTTTGCCTGGAAGGAAACCCATGGAGGTCGTGAAGTGATCGTGCATCGTAAGGGGGCGACACCAGCAGGTGCCGGAGTTCTAGGAGTCATCCCGGGATCGATGGCAACGCCGGCCTATGTCGTCCGAGGAAAGGGAAATGATGCTTCGCTGCATTCTGCTTCGCATGGTGCAGGGCGCGTTATGTCGCGTAAGAAAGCAAAATCGATGTTCCGCTTGAATGCGGTGCGAAACGATTTAAAGAAGAAAGGAATTGAGATCTTGTCTGCCGGTTCTGATGAAGTCCCGATGGTCTATAAAGACATCGAGGACGTCATGAACGCACAAACCGACTTGGTGGAAAAGATCGCCAGATTCGATCCGAAAGTCGTAAAAATGTGCGGAGACGGAAGCCGCGCAGAAGATTGAGGACTTTACAAAAATGATCGCATAAGCCGTCCGAGCTCACTTCGAGCTTTGGCGGCTTTGTTTCCATACGCGACTATTGATGAATCGTTTTACGCAGAAAGAGAAGATTCTACATCACTCTGATCGTCACAGCCCACAGGGTAGCTTTCGAAGATCGAATCAGCACAGTAATTTCCCTGTACCGCCAGTAAACTGCTCAGGATTGAGTTAAAATACAATTAAACGTTTCGCGCCGGCCTGTTCATCTCAATTCAATCGTTCCGATAGCTCACTTTAGGCTGAGCTGATGAGAAAGAATCATGGCTTCCAAACAGAAAATATTACGTCAAATTCAGAAACCTCCTCTGAAGATCAATCAGCTGATTTCAGATGTTGAGGGACTTGAGAAGTTGCAGGTCATGCTGATCCGCGAAATTCGATCGCAATTGACCAAGATACAGAGCGGTTCATGAAGTGAAGTGCTACTTTCGGTGTCACTTAAGCACGTCGTTACAATTTCTTTAGTTTAACGGCTAGCCGTTAAACAAGTCACTCTAATTATCAGTGTCGACGTTTCTCGCTTCGGCTTCTTTCCGGAGGAAAAAGTAGAGGAAGACTCCTGTCACAGACCCATGGAGCGCGATGTAAGCCAGAAGCACGGGACTTTTCAGAATCACTGTTCCAACGATTGCCCAGGCGATGATTGCGATCACTGCCATCTTTTTCATTGATCCATCAGAATTTGTCGAGTCCATTACTTCAGTCCTTTGATCGTTTCAATTCACGAGAAAATTAATTTCATCGAAGTCTACAGAGATCATGTTTCGAATCAAGCTCTGTTATTATGATTATCGACCGCATTACTCAATTGGTTGAACAGAAGCTTGATTCCATCGCAGAATCGCTTCCCGTACTCCGGGAATGAGTCGTTCAGCGTTTTCGAAATAGACTTTCTTGAGGACATCATCTGGCAGGCCAATTCCATAGATGTTCCAAAGCCCTTGCGGTGGAAACGGATTGTCTTCGTATGGAAAGTTTTCGTCGAATGTCTCCAGGAAACGAAAATGTGGAATGAGTTCCGACATCGGTGGAACTCCATCTGTTCCGAACAGGATACGGTCGGAGTATTTCATGAAGAACTTCCGAGCGGTATATGGCTGTCGACCCAACTCCGCCACACGCGCTGCGATCTCAACATTCATGTTGGGGTACTTGTCGATATAGCTTCCCAGCTTCTTAAGGTCTTCAGGAATATCTGCCATATGGGCACAGATGAATTTCGTTTTAGCATGTTTGGAAATCACGCGATTACGTGCGTCGATTAACTCTTGATGCGGAGGAAATTCATCTCCATGAAAACTCCATTCAGGATGACGGTACAATTCTTCCCATCTTTCATTCCTTTCATCACTCGGATGAAAAAACGAAATCGGATCAGCACAGTGCCACAAGACCGGAACATCAAGCTCCGCTGCACGTTCCCAGACTGGATCAAAACGAGGATCATCAGGACGGATGAGCTCCCCATTCAAGTCCTTCAGGTACAGACCAAGATCTTTCAAAAGTTTAAGACCAGATGCTCCCTGGCGAACTGCTTCTGTTAACCGATCTGCCATTCTGAATCCAAAGCCCGGTTGATGGACGTCCCAAGTCGTGGGTTCTTCAGGGTTACCACTTCCGATGTAATCCATGCGAACAAAAACAATAAAACGGTGCGGATGTTTTTGATTCAAAAGCTTGTAATGATCAGCGAATCGAGGACCAGCCATTCCATCTAAACTCACGCTGACTGCGATATTCGCTGCATCCATGGCTTCCACCATCTCGGCTAATTCTTCTACCGAAAGCTTTCCAGGATGCGTATGAACATTCACGCAAGGAAACTTCGCACTTTGCAGTAAATGCTCATCGGTTTTAAGGACTGGCGTCGGACGAAACTCGTCGAGATAGATTCTACGTGGCTGCGACTTCACATCATCTTGTGAAATGAGAATCTGACCGTTGCAGAGAGTGAGTATAAAGAGAAGAAGCGATTTATAGTTCATTATTTACTTACGACTT
This sequence comes from Planctomicrobium sp., assembly GCA_018659505.1. Lineage (GTDB taxonomy): Bacteria > Planctomycetota > Planctomycetia > Planctomycetales > Planctomycetaceae > Thalassoglobus. Next base: position 645 of record JABJMI010000758.1, on the reverse strand, counting down.
GTTCTATATTGAGTCAGAAGGAATTACCGTTTAGCTGCACACTTTAAGTGTGCAGCTAAACGGTAATTTCCTAATTCCTACTTTTCAGTACCACGCTGACGGATAATATTTCTTTCGAACAAAACTCCGCAACGAGAAGAGTACAACCAGGATCACCGCTTTTGCCATCAGTAATGGTACGGACATTTGAGACGATTCAATAAAATCCGTTAATCCGAAAAGGAGAAAGACGAAAGAATACCCGATCTCCCAATACGACTTGCGGTGTTGTAGATAGCGTCGCAACACAATAATTGCGAAACCAACCCAGAAGATGCCCTCAACGATATTAAAGCTGCTATAGAGATAACTCCATCCTCCAGCACTTTCGGGTTCTAAAGTCCACCACGGGTTGATCCAGCTTGCAATGAGAAATTCTTGCATCAAATTGAATATTATGTATAGACGAGAGTTGCAGTCCACGGTGAGTCTCCATGAACAGGATCAATCAAACTTAAAATCTCAGAGTCGTCAAGGCAAAGATTGATAAAAGAGTCAAAGAACGGAAAGAGGATTTCAAGAGCAAAGTTGCAACTCGTGAAATCAGCGATAGAAGATAGATTCACTGGAATTGCATATAAAAATCCTCAAAACTAAGTTGGCGTC
>JABJMI010000715.1 GCA_018659505.1 Planctomicrobium sp. | reverse complement strand
GAAGATCGTTGATAGGCTTCCGACATGAGAATCGTTTTAATGAGTTGTTTTCGACTCCAGTTCTCTTGAATCAAGTGAGACGCCAGCCAGTCAAGTAATTCAGGATGAGTCGGTGAATCGCCACGAACCCCGAAGTCGTTGACCGTACCGACTATGCCATCACCGAACAGATGCGTCCAGACTTGATTTGCAAAAACTCGCGGCGGTAAAGGATTCTCTCCCGAGACTAACCACTCTGCGAAATCGAGCCGAGTCGGATTCGCTTCAATCGCAAGTTTAAGGAATGGAAGAGTCTCTAAAGTATTAGGGGCGACAGGTCCTAATGGCTGTTGGAAATCGCCTCGCTTTAGGATTCGCGTTTGCCTGGGGTTGCTCGTTCGTGTTTGCACGACCCGCACAACCATTTCCGGGTTGAACGGTGCTTTCTTTTGATGAGCTTCAACGAGCGATTTGAGTTTGTTGTATTCTTCATCAAGTGATGCGTAATGCTGAAACAAAATTTCCTGTTGTTTGTCATCTCTTTTGTCAGGTTCAATGCGAAGTACCTTCTTAACCTCTTCCGGCATGGCAGCTAACTCCTTGCCGGATGCCGATAAGAATGAAATTCTGAATCGCCCCAAAGTGTGCAAGTTGGCGAAATACTGTTGCGACAACCTGATCGTTAGCTGGCTTGCTTCCAACTCGTTCGATGAAACGGGCTTCTCGAATGTGAATGTCGCTGCGTGTGCCTTCCCTAATTGTGGTGAGACTGCCCAGCCCTGCTTCGTTTCTTCTCCATCGATTGCCTGCGCAACTTCAAATCCATTTTGGCTGAAGTCAGCAGACGCAGCGGAGAGTTTTCTGCGTGTCCTTTCTCCAACTTTTGAAACGATGTCTGTTGTGATTTCACTGAGAACGAAATTCCCTCCACTGGAGCGTCCGGGACCATTCTTTGGGAATGATTCATCAGTTAATGCTTCGAGTCTTATCCCTGCGATCTCGAATGATTGGTCATTTTGGGCTGAATACTGAAGGGTGTAGACATCTTGGATTTCCTGGTCTCCGACTGCGATCAGTGAACCATCCTCGCGGGTTTCAAGAGTTCCTCCCTGGGAAGCGAACTCCACAAGTTGCAAGTCAACTTTCTTCTGCTCGAAGCCTGTTGCTTCATACTTGACCTGCAAAGTCTTCAACCAGGAATCGAAGTCCGCTTGTAACTCTTTTCTGCGTAAATCTAATGGGGCTTGTAATTCGTTTGTGGATTTATCAAAAGCGACTTTCTCATTCTGGTACTTCTCATGAGCTGTCAGCGAGGTCGGCAGTTTTGTTGTCGACTCGTCTCCATTATTGAAGAATGCGAACAACTGATAATATTCTCGCTGCGAAATCTCATCGTATTTATGCGAATGACAGCGAGCACAACCGACCGTCAAACCTAGCCAGACAGAGCTAATTGTTTCGACCCGGTCGAAGATTGCTGCGTTGCGGAATTCTTCCTGGTCAGTTCCACCTTCGGTATTCGTCAGCGTTTGACGATGGAATGCTGTAGCAAGAAGTTGCTCTGAAGATCGGTTCGGGAGTTGATCGCCGGCAATCTGCTCGACGGTAAACTGATCGAAAGGCTTGTCTGAATTGATCGCATTGATGACCCAATCGCGGTACTTCCAAGCATTGTACCGAGGACGATCTTTTTCATATCCATCGGAATCGGCATACCGCGCCATGTCGAGCCAATGCCGCCCCCAACGTTCTCCAAAATGCTCTGATGCCAGTAGATGATCAACAACCTTTTCATAGGCATTCGTTGAATCGTCATTGACGAATTGATCGGCTTCCGCAATCGATGGCGGGAGACCAATCAAATCGTAATAAAGCCGTTTAATCAGTGTGTAACGATCTGCTATGGGAGAAGGGGCAACATTCTGTTGTTTCAACTTCGATAAGATGAATTGGTCGATCGGTTGCTGATTCGCCAGAGTTTTGGATTTCGGGAGATGGAAAGAGAGAGGTTGATACGCCCAGTGTTCGCTCTTTTCTTTCTTAGGATCAACACCGTCCGGCCAATGTGCTCCTTCGTCAATCCATGCCTCGATTTTCGTAATCTCTTCCTGGGTGAGGTTCTCCCCATCCGGCGGCATTAATCGATCAGGGTCTTCACCGGAAACAAGTTTGATCAGCAAACTCGTAGCGGCGTCTCCAGGTTTCATCACTTGTCCTGAGTCACCACCTGCG
>JABJMI010000714.1 GCA_018659505.1 Planctomicrobium sp. | reverse complement strand
TTTCCGCGCTGCTGGCTTATTCCGCTTTCGAGGCGGAAGTTGTCTCAACCTGATCGTTGGACCGTGCTACTTCCTGCACATAGTCGAGCTTGAAAATCGGCATCAGCACAGGGATTTCTTGTGGTTTGCCATTGAAGATATCCCCATCGACAGAGGAAGTCCGTCTTTGTTGCAATCGTCGTTGACGACGAGTTTGCGGGATCTCTTGGGGTTGAGTCGCAGTCCGAACGGGCGGTTGTTGGACTTGAATTGGTTTCGGATAAGCTTCCGCTGAGGGTTTTGGTGCATTCATGATCGGACCAGCTTGTACACCATTAGGTCGGCTCGCCAAGACAGGTATTGAATTCCCTGATGACTCAGACCCGGTCACCTCTTTGTATAAAACCAAAGCGTGTAAAGCATGGTAAAGAGGACCACATTCTGACGGCTCACGTGCATTCTTGATCAAGTCATAGCAAAGAGTTTGTACACCAACACGGACCCATTGCTCTTGAAGTCGTTCCTTTGGTAACGAAACAAGAATCCATTCGAGCATATGCCCTGAATATTTAATTCGCTCGTTGAACTCATCGCTGATGCCAGTTGACTTGAACCAATCGGTTGCAAACGAGCCGTCTCGGTTCTGCATTCTTTGCGAGGCAGCGAGATATCTTTGTAGTTTCTGATCTGCTTCAAGCCATGCTCCACGGAGTTCGCCATGCTCTTTCAGATAAGCATTGCGAGCATAAGCCAAAGCGAACATCCCATGTGTTCCACCACATGGTGCGTCATATGGCGACGCTTTGACTTGCATCCGAACGAGACGTTCCATGCTCCACGGTTCGTTCTTATTGTTGATCCACTCTTCGTCTTGTTCCAGGTATTGGCTAAGGAACCAAAGAGTCCAGGTAATCTCTTCGAGTGAGCTCACATTCATTTTTGCATGGTGAACCATTTCTTGCATGGTCACGATTTTCCCGCTGCCAGATTTGAATTCATGATCCAGAGGAAGCTTGGACATTGCGATAACAGCCAGAAACTGATTCACATGTCCTTCAAATTCATAAGGAGTTCCATTGTATGGATGAGCACGACCTCCATCTTCGGTCGCTTCGAACCAGTGAGCACCTTTGTAGTCTGCTCCGCTGGAAATCCACTCGACTGCGTTGACCGGCACTCCACCCTGTTTAATTACATAATTCTCTCTCAGAGCAAGCAATCCATGAATGATTTGCCACGGAGTATGGACTTCAGAATCGAGAAACCGTTGACTGGTTGTTGAAATCGCTTTATCAACAATTTCTTGCAATGGATCGACTGGCGATACCGCTGTGGCAGGAACTGCTGGTGCCTCGGATTGAGCTTGACTGAAATTAGGAAGCATTAAGAAGACAGAGGCTATCAGACAGCGAGAAAAGAGTGTCATGATCCCGTCCACAGTGTTTCCCTGCTCCGAACTGCCCGTTCGTTCGCCCTGAAAATGATTTGATGTTGTATGAAATAAATGGATGTACTTCACCATGATGTCTTGTGAGTTCCTAAGACGTGAGTTTCGGCAGAAAACTACCCGAATTGGTTTTCGTCCCATCCTTACGACGTAATGTCATCCATCCTTGTTCTCATAGAGCACTTATAACTGATCGGTAAAACCATACTGAGCAGTCGACTTAGATTTTGTAGTTCCGTACTTTTCAGTCAGCTATCCCCTCTTTTATCGATACAATGTGCTTGAGAGATTCTCAGAATTTTCATGGAATCAGAAATTGTTGTTACAGCTTTCATTTTTTTAAAAGAATTCTTCACGTTCTTGAATTTTTTTCAGTCTAAACTGTGATCTTGACCAAAAATTAGACAAGGCATAGTCTCTTCACAAGAAAATGTCATTGCGAATTGAAGTGTCCAAAAATTGTTCTTAGTGAACAATGAATTCTTCCAAAGCTCTTATTTGACCCTTCCACTTTGGGAAAGATTTCATGTGCGGTATCGTTGGTTATGTTGGTTATCGAAACGTCTCAAACTTTCTACTTGAAGGTTTGCACCGTTTGGAGTATCGCGGTTACGACAGTGCAGGGATCGCGGTCCCGTCTCCAGATGCAATTACGATTCGCAAAAAACAAGGTCGTGTTCAAGAGCTGAGCCATCTGCTTGATGAGATGCCCGTCGATGGCACGATTGGGATCGGCCATACTCGCTGGGCGACTCACGGCGAACCCTCCGACTCGAATTCACATCCCCATCTTGGTGGTAATGGTGAAATCGCGCTGGTTCACAATGGAGTGATCGAGAACTATTCGGCATTAAGGAACCAGCTACAAAATCTGGGATATGTTTTTCATAGTGAGACCGACACTGAAGTCGTCGCTCATTTACTGGCACATAATTATCAGGAAAGAGTAAAGCTCGGCGACTCCCCCCAAGAAGTACAAACTTGCTTGAAAGCGGTTGAACTCACACTGAAGAAACTGAAAGGAACTTACGGGATTTCAGTTCTCTTCCGTGACTGTCCCAATGTTTTGATCGCTGCCAGAAATGGTTCCCCACTTGTGCTGGGCATAGGAGAGGGTGAATACTTTATCGCTAGTGATGCCAGTCCCCTCATTGGTTACACCGATGATGTTGTGTATCTCGCAGATCATGAGATCGCAGTGCTTACTGAAGATGGAATGGAATTGATTCATCGTGACACCGGTGTCCAAACCCCATCGATTCAGAGTTTGAATCAGGTCGCTGAAGATATTGATCTCGGTGATTTTGAACATTACATGCTCAAGGAGATCTACGAGCAACCAACCACCATCGAAAACGCGATGCGAGGACGACTCGATGTCGACGAAGCGACTTCCATCTTCGGTGGACTCAATCTCACATCGCAACAACTACGTG
>JABJMI010000430.1 GCA_018659505.1 Planctomicrobium sp. | reverse complement strand
GAGTCCTTTGGGCATCAATGATTTGCCTTCGACTTCGTCGTCAATATCTTCAATGGGAATGGACGTCTCTTTGCCTGTTGCATCTTTCAAGACGAGCGCATTCGCAGTTCGATCTCCAACCAATCCTTGATGAATACGACCTTGCACGGTGATGACAACACGAGTCGTGTAGGCTTCTTTAATTGCTTGATCTGGATCAAGGACCGACATCACGACATACTCACCTGGGGAACTCGCACCAATTGCACTCAGGTCTGGACCGATTTGCCCACCAGCTTTGCTGACGGCATGACATTTCATGCAGCTGAGATCATTGCGACGGAAAATCATTTCTCCCCGTGCTGCATCACCCTGTTCTGCAACTTCATTGACGAGTGCTTTCAACTCTTCCGGTGTCGGAACTTTAGGATCGCCATCGATGCCAGCGATCTTCATCAATGCTGCTGAAAGCTCTGGGTCAGCACGACCGATGGAATACATGTGACGCAAAGCGAGCTTCGCAGTGTCTGGACGAATGGAAGCCTCAACGAGACTTTCCGACAAGACCTTCGAACCGTTCTCCTGCTCCAGGAAACCATTGAGCAATGTCGTTGGATCGTCACGCTCTGCTGCTTCGGCAAGTGCTGTGGCAGCTAACTTCGCAGCCTGATCAATATTGCTTTTTGCCAGGACATTAATCGCCAGCGAACGGTCAGCGAATGCTCCCTTCTGCTGAGCGAGTTTCACCAACAACGATTTCGTATTCTCGGGTGAGATGCTCGCCATCGACTCAAGTGCAAGTGCGCGAACATCCGCGGATGTCCCGGGAGTTGAAACGGTCTTTTGTAAGGCAGCGAATGCACTTTCAACTTTCCATTGACCAGCCAACAGCAAAGCCGTTTTTACCAACTTAGGGTTTTCTGCTTCAAATAGATCCGGCAGCCCTGAGAGATCGCCAGCAGGAATGGTATTTCTGGTTGTTGACGCAGCGGAAAGTTGTTGTAGCGCACTCAATCGGAGTTCACTGGACCATTCTTTTTTGAGTATCTGGTCATAGACATATCGCAAATCATGTTCGTTCCCTCGATCGCAAATTAACTTCACGATGGTACCTAGTCTCGCTTCTGGCACACGTCCACTTTTCAATAGCGTCAGCATCGATCCAACAGCACTCGGCGGATCGGCGGCTTGGACTTTTACAACAGAGGCAAAACTCAATTGTATAAGGATGGTGGCAAGTAAGTAGATATTGAATTGGCGCTGAACCTTCATCGAAATGACTTTCCGAATCATGAATGAATATCGTTTTAGGTGAGGGGAAACACTGGGGGATGTCCATGGTAATAGAACCTTCATGCGATTGCATCTGAATGAGAGTTAAGAGAAAAATTCCGCCATTTACACCTCAGTCACTCACCCTCTCATTCCGTTCTCATCACATCGCTCAGATAATCTTTAACGATTCGGTCAACCCTGCGGTCCATTCGTGTTTCGAGTCCTGAAAGGGATATTTGCTCAATCGGCAATTTCCTACCGATTCGTAATGCCGCAGGTCGATCAATCAATTTAGCTAGATAGATAGCTGACACTTGATGAAACATGGATCACACTTCCCAACCATACTAAAGGGAATGACGCATGACGCGCCTGAGACGTTCAAACCGCTATCCAAAAACAAATTTCTTTGCCATTATGATCGCTTGTGGAGCGTTGGCACTAATACATATCAATTCGGACCCCGCTGCGATTGGCGATAGTCCGATGGAACTTGCGACGAATACAGCCCCTCCGCTGTTGTCGTTGCCTCCAACTCCTTCTTTACCTCAACCGATCATTGTCGATCTCAATAATGATGCGGGTGATGAACTTGCCTCTCAATACGTTGAAGATCCGACAAGGTTGCAGGGTATTTGGGCGTTGAAAATGACTTCAACATTGCTAAGAAAAGGAATGAAGTCTTTCGGGAAAGTTACTGACTACACCGCTTCAATGTATAGGCAGGAGCGGATGAACGGTGTCCTCGCTGACGGACAGACGATTGATTTGAAAATGAAGCACGCTCCGTTTAGCGTCTACATGAAATGGCTCAGCGGAGATGACAAAGGTCAACAGGCGATTTTTGTCGAGGATCAAAATGATGGCAAGTTACTCGTTCAACCAGGTGGAATCAAAGGTCGGCTGACAGGTGTCCTGTCACTCGATCCGGGTGGAACACTCGCGATGGCATCTTCTCGTCACCCAGTCACTCAAGCTGGTCTGGTTGAACTTGCCAAGACAATTTTGAATTACCAGGATGCCGACCTCAAACGAGGACATGGGTT
>JABJMI010000162.1 GCA_018659505.1 Planctomicrobium sp. | reverse complement strand
AGTTTCTCTACGCGATTCTCGCCGAAGAGAAGTGTGCTCAAGCTGGCGTGGATATCGCGTTTTACGAGTTTCCGCAGGCAGTCACGAAGACGGACAACGGCTGGCAGGTTGATTGTGTTGGATTTGGAACGAACAGGAGGGTACGGTGCAAGCAGATCATCGACTGCACCGGTGGTGCGGAAGTCGTAGGCATGCTGGGACTGCCGCGTTTAAAGGAGGAAGAACGACAGCCTGGTTCGTTTCTGTTCATGTTAGGCAAGGAACATCAACCGGGAAGGAATCAGATTCATCGACTTTACGTTCATGGTGCCGACTCGACGAATTCGAGGACGGCAACCGAGGCCAACCTGACTGGACGAAAATCAATCCTCGCCAAGGTTCGCAAAGAGAAGAAGCGATTGATGCACCTGCAACCGGAAACAGGTTTCCGCGAAAGCTACCGCATTGAAGGCGAAACGCTGATCACAGTGAACGACTACACCTCCGGTCGCATATTCGACGACGCAATCAGCTATGCGTTCTACCCTGTCGATCTTCACACAAAAACAGGTGTGAGACCGAAGCCGCTTAAGCCGGGCAAAGTCCCCACAATTCCGCTAAGAGCGCTAATTCCAAAAGCGAGCCGAAACATCATCGTCGCTGGTCGATGTGTCAGTAGTGATCGACTGGCGAACTCCGGTTTACGAGTACAGGCATCGTGTATGGGCATGGGCCAAGCTGCGGGTGTCGCGGCTGCGTTAGCTGCCAATGCTGGAACAACTCCTCTGGAAGTTCCAATTTCGGAAATCCACACGTTGCTCCGTGAACATGGGCAGATCGTTCCAGATAAGGCGTAGACCGACTTAAGGTAACCCGAAGCGTGAGCGAGGGATGACAGGCAGCAGATTCCTCAGCCCTAATACTTCTGACTGATGTACATATGAAAGAACGTAACCGCAGCTTTGTCTCACTTCTGACAGCTTTCAGTTTTGTCGTTTTGGTCCTGACGGGAATCCTGGCGTTCATTCGGCCGTTTTCGATCCAGATCGTCGGTCTACATGCGCTGATTGGATTCATCTTTGTTGGACTCATTGCGTTGCATGTAGCAAACAATTTCAACCATTTGTCGCGCTACATGCGGACTCGAATTCTGTGGTCAACACTGGCAATCACTGTGGGACTCACGGCTCTCTTCCTCTGGCAACCAGCGCCGATACGCAGCATCCTGTCTTTAAGTCAGAACTTGGGCCCTGCGCTCGACAGATTCGAGATGAAGGACAATGGCTTGGTTTACCATTACAGCCCTTCACCCAAGTACAAAATGGTCCTGACAATTCGAGCTGGAAAGGCCTTCGACGCCAAGACTCCACCGCATGTCGCAATCTGGCTGGAAAACGCATCGTTCTATCACATCAAGACGCTCCGTGAACCAGACGACCTGACGGTCGGTCGAGCTACTCTACATTATTGGGATTTCAAAGTCCGCGGCTGGGAACAAGCGAAACGAAAAGCGGCGAAGTCTGAGAAGGAGCTAAAAGAGCAGCTGGATGTCGATGGTGTCTCCGGCGCGACGCAGAACAGCTCATTCGATCCGGACGATTATGTTTTGCCAACTGACCAAGACATCCCCATGCCCTACCGTCTGCTCATCGAAATTGATCAGCCCAATGACGATCAACCCTCACTGGTGTACTCGGTTATAATCGATAACTCCGACCCTCGAGCATTTCAATTATTAGACTTAATGGGCTATCCAAAACGAGAAGATGATGAGAATAACGATAAAGAAATGTGGGCATTATACTTTGTAGACGAGCGATTTGATTCAGCTCTCGAACTCATCAATAGTGCGCTGCTAATGATCGATCGTAATTGATTAATGACTAGAGGGCGTTTCATAGCCGTGAAGACGCTTAATGCCGAACTCTTGCTACTCTGACCACAGGAAATAAAATGCTTCGGTTTGATCCACCGGAACCACTTTTCGACGCCTCGGGTGGATCGCCCGGCGAAGTTTACCAAGGATGATATAAATAGCTTTCCCCTCATAAAAGCTATCGTCAACTATTGATCAAATTCATTTACTGATCGAACTTTGCAGCTCATTCAACATTTCCAAGAGGTTCTCAGTTAGAATCACAGAGGCGTCTTTTTGAACTATGTTTGTGCCAAGCCAGGTTTCATATCCACCGAGGCGATGTTGTTCTGGAGGTGGCAAGTAGCCGTGCCGACCGTTGGCCAGTCCAATTACCATCGTCTTCGCAAAGGGGCTTCGATCTTTGATTTCCAGGCCGATCTCAACGAGTGTTTCAAAAGGGATGCCAACAATCGCAAACTCTCCTATTCGAATCGCCTGAATGGTGACAGTCAGGGAATTATCTTCACGCTCGTGCGCTTTCAATGTTTGCTTTGCATAGTTTTGTGCCTTCTTCGGCAGTCGAGCGATCTCGTCTTGGTCAGTAAATGAAAGCACTTTTCGGGCGGCAACCACGTCGTCTTCGCTTGGCCGCCGATACATGAGGTTGACCTCCCGTTTGACCATGTCCAGCGTCACCTTACTATCGTGCGAATCAATTTCCTTGTACGCGAAGTACGCAGCATCTGCGGCTTTTCTTGCAACAATTCCGATCTGCTCGAAGGGTTCGCGAGGAGGGCGATTCACGAGAAAGGGAATATTATTGATGTCTCCCGAAGCTCCATTCGACATGATGGCCACAAAGTCAGAACCAGTTCGCAAACGACTTGGCATCAAACGCGAAAATTCACCAAAGTAATCTGATGAAGCATGTTTTTCCTTAACACCTCCAACATAATGCAATGAGTAGTTCGCCAGCATTGCAAGCGGTTTTCGTCTTGTGTTTTGAAACGACAAAATCATCAACTCTGGATCGGTCGGACCAGCAGGTCGATCAAGGACTTCCGGACTCGTTCCAGGGTTCATTTTGACGATATCCATCTTTCCGAAGGGGTTTGCAGGCATTTTGCCTGGCTTCAAAAACCAGCGGCGATTGAACACCTCACCCGGAAGATCATGTGAGCCTACGCCAACAAATGCCGTGTCCAGATTTTCAAACGCTTGAATGATCGCTTGAGCGAGACCTCTAATTAGTAATGCACGATACGCCACATCACCCGGAGAACCCTCTGTGCGATTAGAAGGCGGCGTCGAATGGGAATGAGTTGATGAGATTAACATTCGCTCAATAGGTATTCCCGTCTTCCGTGCAGCAATTTGCTTTGCTTCGTTGAGCATTTCCGGAGGAGCCCCTAAAGCGTCGACAACGACAATTGCGAGCGTCGTTTTGCCATCGTTAAGTACGATCGCTCGGGCATGTAGCGGGTCATGAACTGCGCTTGCATCCATCGCTTTCCCGCTTCGTAAACTGACGGGAAACTGCCGTGGAGAAACATCCACTGCTGACGCTCCAGCCCGTAACTCTTTTACCTCTGCCTTAGATTTCTTAGACGGAATCGCGATCATCCAAAGCATCACGATCAGATAAAATGTCAAACGAATCATGAAAACGCCTTTGTGGAACCTGGATCCTTTTATGTCCTGTTCAGTCAGCGGATAAATCTCATTATGCAATTGTTTTCTAAACTTTCTGTGCACTCTCAAAGATAATCAGAACTTGAATCGCATCGAGATCTCACTCACCATTTACGATGCACTCATAGTATCGTTTGTGACAATCACTTCAAACGGTGCTTTGCGAATCGAGTCGATGGCGTAAAAATATGATTTTAACACCCTTCCATCAGATCCAGTTGAAGCTATTCAATACCACTGATCGATGCACCGGGTTGATCCACAGGATCAACTCTAATGTGTGCAGGGTGGATCGACCGACAGACCAGTTCTTCGATACGATCTGCATTCGCCCACATGAAACTTGCCTTGAAGAGGATTAAGTATGGGATCATGGGTCGCTCTCACTTCAACTGACCTACTTATTCGGTGTCTTGTGAGTCTTGAAATGTTGACCGACAGATATGGGAACTTTTCGACCTTTCTCACCTCCAGTCTTTGCGAGCTTTCCATTTACTGATATGCAGAATATATTCTGCATATCAGTAGTTCTGCTTCCAATTGAGATTCACGCACCATGAAACTGGACCTTTCAAAAGACAAAGAAAAGATACGGCGATATATCGTCAAGCGAATCAAGAACTATCCGATCTATGTCAATGATGGTCCCGGAGAAGATGACGACCCAATTCAGGCCATTATGCTCGGCTTCTACGCATCCCAGGGCGGGCACATCTATCTTGTCTTTGACACCCGACCAGGAAAGAACTTTGACGGAAATTGGACTTTGCATATCGATGAACTCAATATACTACTTTTCCCCAAATGGTGTGACTTCTACGAGAAGGCTTGCGACGGAGAAGCCGTGACGTTGGTATTGGATGACGGGACAGTGAAGAAACTAACATACGACGTCGATGCTGATGACTCATTTGAATTAGACACTTACTTTGCTGAGATGCTCCGAAAACTAATGTGTGAGCTCAGGGAAGATGGAATATTGGCGAAACTCCCGCTGCGGAAAGATGCTTACTTCATGATCGAAGAATTTGACCACCGCTACTTTTGGCCGGAAATAAAGTCGGTTACAACGAAAGGTCGAATTCTCGCCTAAAACAGCAGTACAAACCGTTGAACGCGGTCAGGTGAACGGCGGCGTTATCGGTTTCGTAACTCGCTTCGGGTGGATCGACCGGGTGGAGTTAAATAAAAGGTGAATTTCTCATATCCACTATGAATAAAGTGAGAACCTCGGTCAAGGTTTGTACATTTGAGTCTGTTTACTCCCCCGTTGTCTTTTGGCCCGTTGCCTTTTGGGTCTGGTTTCTCATATGTTCGGGGCTGTGCGACAGATGTTAGTACACGCGGGCAAGCATCGATGGGGCTTTGTGCCCCATTAAAAAGGCAACCGTTAGAGGATCGCCCCCTTGCTTTAATACGTTCGTCGCCCACGAATGCCGGAGTGCATAGAGTGCATATCTTGGAGCGACTTTGTTCGCCATTCGCTTAAACAGTTTTCCCTTGGCTTCTTCTCGTAATTCAGCAGGCCGTTTTTCTCTAACAACTCCTTTTATAGTTTTTGTGAGTGACAAAGTTTTGATGAACTTTACGATCTCCGTTTCGCTCGGCTCTTCTCCAGAGTCCTTTAATCTCGCTCTCCCCATCCGCGTCTGGATTCGGTCGAAGCCGCAATTTGCTGCTTCGCTTGTCCATGCAGATCCACGGCTATTCCGGAACAGTTCACCGGAGGGATAGTTTTCGACAAGTCGTTGTGAAATTGAGAGTGCGATGTCGTTGAGGTAGATGATGCGAGGTGATTTTTTCCCCTTCGACTTCTCTTGAGGAAAGACCCAACGGCCATTCTTTGTATCCACCCAATCTGCGATCACTCGGAGCGATTCCTGTGGACGACAGCCAGTCTGGTAGGTTGTGATGAGCAGGTCGTGGAATTTCGCATCCGGGACGAACGTCAGGAGACGTTCGAATTCTTCGGGCGATATGTAAACGTCTTTGCGTTCAGCACCAGGAATATCAAGTGCATCTAGCGGATTGGAATCGATTCGTCCCTGTCGTTTGGCCCAAGTCAGACAACGCTTGATGCTGCGGAAATAATTGCGGCGTGTGGTTTGAGCAATATCGTAATCATCAACCCACTGCTCCACATGAAATGGTTTGAGTGCTGACACTTGCATGTCGGGATACTTGTTCACGAAACGCTGCAAGCGGTAGCGATACCATTCGTAGGTATCCGGCGAGCGATTCTTCTGCGACCATTCGAGAAACGCATCAATAATCGCGATGAGTGATTCCGGAGAAACAGCTTGTTCT
>JABJMI010000709.1 GCA_018659505.1 Planctomicrobium sp. | reverse complement strand
CTCTGCTAGCGATCCGACTGGGATTACGTCGATACCATCAACCACCGCAGCTTCTTTCGAGTTCTCAACCGGGACGACAATACCACGTTTTCCGTTAGAACGTGCCTGCAACGCTGATGAAAGTGCCCCCCGAACTTTACGAACTGCGCCATCTAACGCGAGTTCGCCAACCGCACAATAATCTTCTAAATGCGAAGACTGCAATTGCCCGCTGGCTGCCAGCATTCCCAATGCAATCGGCAAATCAAATGAGGTTGCTTCCTTGGGGAAATCAGCAGGCGAAAGGTTGATAACGATGCGGTCGATGGGACGCGTGTATCCACTGTTGACTAAAGCACGTTCGATGCGATGCGTACTCTCCTTGACCGCTGCCTATGCTAATCCAACGAGAATTGTCTTCGGCATTGAAGCGGGAGAGATATCGACTTCCACCTCGACGGGGCGAGCATCGATTCCGAAGATGGAATAAGTCAGTAACTTGGCCAGCATGAATTTTTAACCAGAAACGTAAATAACAGGTTGATACATCCACACCGGAGCCGAAGTTCGTTCCAGACATTGAGGAGTGGAAGTCATGAAATTTTTATTCAAATGGCCATAAAGTGAAGCAATGACCCGTGAAACAGTGAACACAACAACAGTATATAGTGCCGATCAGGCATTCGATTCGCAAGGCAAGCTCGATGTTGTCAATAAGCGTGTGAATAAAACTTAGGAGGCTGTGAGTGTTGCCACAGGTTAGCTTGTTAGTCAACTTTCAATTACTAAGGCGGGTCTCAAGGTTCATTCACAAAATCCTGATATTCAGTCCCCAGGGGTTCGTTCAGCATTTTCTCGACGGATTGCACAAGCCGCTCCACGATGCCTGTGAAGAGGTGCTCGCCTTTAGCTGCGGTTGCCAGATTGGGAGTACCTGTGCATCCCTGCTTTGTTCGATGCTTCATGTCGCGTGCGATGAAGAGCCCGTTGATGTTGTCGCTGACGAGTTCTCCGGCATCTGCAAGTTTGGCTTCATCAACAAGTTCGGGACGCAGGTGCATGATCATTGATGTCTCGAATTCGCAAGCATGACCGACAAACTTGTGTGGACCTTCCAACTTCTCTCTTAGCAGGTCATCGGCTGTTGACCAGTATGATCCGCCTACGAGCAAAGCCTCGGGGAATTCAAGTTGAATTTGCCGTAGTGCAACCTTGAGTGGATCAACATTTCCGCCGTGACCATTTAGGAATAACAACCTCTGGAAATTGTCATACAACAGTGACTTGGCAATATCCTGCAGGACGTTGATATAGTTGGAAAGTTGACCGTCTAGTGTTGCTCCGAATCGCAAGTGATGCGCACTTGCTCCCAACCACAGAGTTGGCAATAACACGACGGAATCACTGAGTTGCTTCTCAACAGCTTCTGCTAAGGAACCACAGATAATTGTGTCGGTTCCGGTCGGCAAGTGCGGTCCGTGTTGTTCGACAGCTGCAATGGGAACGACGACAACAGATTTCTCCCGATCAACTCCTGCAATCTGAGGAGAGGTCATCTCTGCGAATTTCATAGCACTTCCTTATGTCTTCCAGAAAAATGACTCTTGCGGAACCTGATAGCTGACATTCATTTCTGGTGTCTCAATCAAAGTTTGACCAGCGTGCAACGATTTCACACCTCCAATGACCATGCCTGACGTCAACAAAGTACGTTCAGGAGGATACGGTGATTTTCGATGTATAATTGTCTCTTCAATATGTCGAGTGAGCGGGTTGAAGAAATCAGCGGTGGTCGAACCACGGTTTGGCATTGGTAGGTACATCTGGCAGGAAACGATTTCTTTCTTGTCTCGAAGATAGCCTGCATAATTGAAATCACGAATGCTTGTCAAAAAAATTGTTGTGCGGAATCCATCGTTGTGTTCGATGAAGTAAGCCAAAGTTTCTGGCAAGGATTCCTTGATCCAATCGTAGGTGACTTTCCCTGTTGGGAAGCCTCCTTCGACCGGCAAGTTATGGCTGCGCGTCATGGCGGAGACTAACAATCGTCTTGTCATCTCCCGATCAGCCTGATCGAGGTGCTGCCACAATTGCGGGCCTTTCAATGCATGCACGCTGGAGATTCCTTTCTCGCCACCCGCTCTTCGTTCCGACATACATTGAGCCGTTTCCAACGCATGAAAATCGTAACTATCGACCCCTCCATAAGCGACGCAAACACTCTCCTGCAAATCTGCATTCCAAGGCATATCAATCGCAGGGAATCGACGTGTCACCGGCAACGATGATCCTGCTAGAAATGGAAAATCTAGCCGCTTGCTATCGGCAACCATTTCTTTACATTCACTCCATGAAGTCGAAAGGTGTTTGTCGTTGAAGATAGGGACCGAACGCTTTGAGTCTTCAAAGATTTCAACGATTTCTTTGAACCATTTGTAACGAGGATAGAGTTTTTGTCCGAGATCATTCGTGGGATAATCGCCATGCTCTCCGATCAGTACAACGCCATCGACAGCCAGCTTATCTGTTCCCAACGTCAACGCATCTGCAATGGAAGAGTACAAAGTTAGATTGTGTTTTTTTACTCGCTGCTTTCCGAGATCGTCTTCCGGAAACTGATCGATATAGACTCCTGCAACATCAACCCGAGGATCTTGCCAACGACCGTTCCATGTGTACCCCAGCGTCATTCGGTCAAGAAAATGTTGAGCGTGAGAATGCTTCTTGACAACCGTTCCCAGGAAAGCAATTCGAGGTTTTCTCGTTTGGGCGGCTTCGATTGTGAGCGATGGAAGGAGACATCCACCAGCGACAGACATTAGAAAACTTCTGCGTTTCATGCGAAATTCCTTTGAAGATAACCTGACCTCTGTTATCAAGTTATGGAATATTTAGTTCAATAACCACCCTCAGTGAAATCAGCCCAGTGTAATCTCTGCGTTTGGGAAGCCAGCGTACTCCATTCAGTTGGGCATCTTAGTTTCTTATGAGATAGAGCGCTTTACATCGAGTTGCTATCATCATGAAGCGTCTACAGGAAACTTTTGAGAACAAGAGAAAGAAGGGTAGCAAATATGAGTCAATGGCCTATCGGAGTCTTCACATCAGTCGATGCAGGACTGGGAGTTCGTTTGGATGTTGTGGAAGAATTGAAAATTCCGACGGTACAAATACACGCGCCCCATCAGGCAACTCGAACGGAAGCAGCAGCTCAAGAGTTTCTGAAGAAGTGCCAGTCTTCCGGAATTGAAGTGACTTGTGTCTTCGGTGGTTTTGAAGGTGAAAGCTACGCCAGCATCGCTGAATCTGCCCGCACCGTTGGTCTGGTTCCTTTAGAGACCCGTGCTGCTCGTGCTCAGGAAATGAAAGAGATTGCCGACTTTGCGAAGTTACTCGGAGTCAGTACCGTTGCACTGCATATTGGATTTGTGCCTGAAGATCGAAACGGAGATAACTACAAAGGACTGCTGGAAGTGACTCGTGATCTGCTCGATCACATCAAGCAGAACGGGCAGCAACTCAATCTGGAAACCGGACAAGAATCGGCAGACCATCTTCTTGAATTTATTAGCGACGTTGAACGCGACAATCTGTTCATCAACTTCGATCCTGCCAACATGATTCTTTATGGAACTGGCGATCCAATCGAAGCCTTAAAGAAAGTCGGTCACCTCGTTCGTAGTATTCATTGTAAAGACGGAACATGGGCTCCTGAAGCAGACCGTGGAACTGCCTGGGGTTGCGAAGTTGCCTTGGGACAAGGGGACGTTGGGATGGAAACCTATCTACGAACGCTAAAAGAGATCGGTTACACCGGTCCGCTGACCATCGAACGTGAAATCCCAGAAGACCGCGAAAAGCAAAAAGCCGACGTTGGCGCCGCAGTCAGTCTTCTCGAAGAATTGCGTTCGAATATTTTGTAGTCGCTGAAATTACACAACACAGTTTGAAGCCGTCCACAGATTTTGTCAGACAATCTGTGCCGGGTGACAGGAGATACACAAAGGTTGAAAATACCTCAGCGTAGCTACCACTGAATCACATAATGAAACCATTCTGAAAATAACGCAAAGATGCGAAGGTGCAAAGTATTCTCACTCATTTCTTTCACTTCTCTGCGACTTGGCGCCTTTGCGTTATTATTTAGGTATTCAACAAGGGATTTATGCAAGTCGATCTCGGCATGACGAAAATGTCTGGTGTCACCTGTTTGTTAACGTTCCATTACGAGAGATAGTTTGTTGAAAATCTTTTTATGAAGCCCTCAATGATGAAACAAAATATTTTCTACGGAATGCTTTCACTGTTCATCGTCGGCACTTCGCAGCTATATGCCGAGAAACCAAACATCATCCTCATCGTCCTTGATGATGCTGGCTATGGTGACTTTAGTTGCTATGACTCGACTCACCTGAAGACGCCTCGCATTGACTTGCTGCGTTCCGAGGGGATGAAGTTCAATAACTTTTATGCAGGGAGTACCGTCTGTGCTCCTTCGCGTTGTGTCTTGATGACAGGTCAACATTCGGGGCATTGCAGAGTGCGGGGCAACAAGCCGGGTGCGTTACTATCGGAAGATGTCACGATCGCTGAAGTGCTGAAACGGGCCGGTTACAAAACTGCCTGCATCGGCAAATGGGGGATTGGTGCAGATCTACCGCTCGACGATCCGAGCCGAAATGGCTTCGAT
>JABJMI010000297.1 GCA_018659505.1 Planctomicrobium sp. | reverse complement strand
CAATTCGTGGTCGCCTCGAGCAACTCTCTCGACGGATTTACTTTCAACCACAGCCACATTATATGGATCCATACGAAGTCCAGTTTGGAGAGCGTTTGGAACTGATCGCCAAGAAATATGAAGTGCCTTGGCAATACCTGGAAAAGTTAAATCGCATTGATGCACAACGCTTGCGAGCCGGTAAGAAGCTGAAAGTCATTCAAGGTCCATTTAATGTCGTCGTTGACCTTAGCAACTTCGAAGCGACCGTTCACGCTCATGGATATTTTGTTGTCCGTATGCCAGTTGGAATTGGTAAAGATGGGACGACGCCCGTCGGAACATTCAAAGTGACGGATAAAGTCGAAGATCCGATTTATTATGGTCCCGATGGAGTCATCAAGAACGACGATCCTCTAAACCCATTGGGCGAATACTGGATTGCTATCAGCGATGAAGCGAAGACCCTACAAGGCTATGGACTGCATGGCACGATTGATCCAAGCTCAATTGGCAAATCTGAATCGAAGGGCTGTGTCCGGTTTCACGACCAAGATATCTCGGACCTTTATCACCTGCTGACAATCGGGTCGGAAGTGACGATTCGTCGATAAGTGCGGGGTTGCACACAAAATGTGTGCAGCTAACGGTTCTTCTATTTCACCTTTAATTCAGATTGAATCGAACGGATGATCTCTTCGTTGATCACACGAATCTCTTCTGCTTCGGCTGCCAGAATTGCGAGCTCAGTGAGTCGCTGAAGTTTATCGATGCGACCATTTGAAGCGACATGCGCTGCGGAAGAAGCTTCTTTCGAAATCTGAATATCAAAATCTTCAGTTGCTAGATGCTTAGCGAGAGACTGAGTCACTTCGCTCTCGGAGAGTCTTTCCAAATCGACTCTGAGCCACGAATGATTCTTGAACAACGACTTAAACGAAGGATGATATCCGGGACGCGCGGCAAACAGGCAGGCAAAAGTCGAATCGAAAAGCGAAAGTAGCCGTTCCAAAGTCATCGCCAGTTCGGCAGGTGCTCGATCAATTTGATCAAAGATGAAAACATGCTCTGTCGCAGACTGCTGGCAACCAACGGCATAGTCCTGCAAGGCAAGCCATGTTGTTAATGCGTCGCTGTTCGATGCAAGTCCGAGTCCTAGATCGGCAGCGATCATGAACGGAAGTTCGGCAGCAGTAACCCCGCCAAGATTGATCACAGAACTTGAGATTCCATCCAGTTCCAGTTCTGTTTTTAGGTGTTGAAGCAACTGAGATTTGCCACTTCCGCGACGACCAACCATGATCCCGCAGCGTCTTTGGATCGCGAGATACCTCAGGCGTTCTAAAACTTCCTGTCGATTGCTTTGCTCATTCGCAACGAATTCAGAAGTTTGAATTGATCCGATTGTGTCCATTGATGTTTCCCTAATCATTAAATCAGCAACGCACTCATTGCGCAGCGACCTATTAGAACTATCGTCAAAAGAGGTCGGGTGATCTCAGTTTGTAAATCATGAATCCGGGAGATTTCCTTGAACTGATAGAGATGACGTTTATAGAAACGAGAGGAGAGGGGAAGCTCTGCCCTGACTTGAGCTATTCATCAAGGATTTTGCAAATTCTCGCAAAATCTTCGGGGGTATCGACATCCCAGAGAACCGAAGGTTCATCAATCTGCACTTCATTCATTGGAGTGCTTTGATTTTTTAACAGCCAATTGAGCCCCTGACGCGGCGGAATCTCTTCAAGTTTCTTAGCTGCCAACCATGGAAAGATTGTGGGATGCCCCCGCCGAGACTGATACTTCGGTACGGCGATTGAGTTCGGGTTTTCTTGCCAACTCATTACGAGAATCTTTAGCACCGAAGGCAATACGATGGGATGATCAGCAGGGATGAGTAGCCAGCCATCATCGTGTGTTGGGTTCTGATTTTGTTCGAGATGTGACAGCAATATCCCAACACTTTCACGCATCTCCTGCGGTTCATGATCAGGGACAACAAGAGATGCACCACAGCGAACCACTTCTTCCTGAAGTTCTGGATCATCTTCACGAACCAAGACCGATATACTTGAAATCTCTACTCGCTGAAGCTGACGAATTAACCGTTCGATAAGCGTCATTTCACCGATTGTTAAAAGCAACTTCGGTTTTCCCATGCGACGTGACCGACCGGCTGCCGGGATAATCGCGTGGATTGAAGGGGTAACGCTGGTCATTGTTTAGCAACTGCTTTTTATCAACAAACGCTAGTCGACGACGTGAGTTTGATTACTTAAGAAAGCCTGTTTCCACTGGATAATTATATTTGAAGGCTATCCAACTTATTCCGGGAGGGCTGCGAAATCTGCTTCATTGGACTTGATGTATCTATTGAGTTTTTCCATCACTCCGTCCATTGCGTTGAAATACATCGAGTCGGGTGAAGCGACATCTTTAGCTGAATCCATCAGGTTATAATTTGATTGCCAAATTTCGAGACGACGATCAATGTTTTCAGGGGGTGTCGATTTAGGGAACACCGAGAAAGCCTTCGTGAATGCCGCAGAAGCGTCCTCAGCACCAATGGTCTTATACGCTTGTCGTGTAAGTAGAAATTCAGGGTCGCCAGGGAAATCGCCCTCAAAAAGGTATTGAAAACCGCCGTTTCCGATTATTCCGTATGAATGATAAACGAGCATTACAGTCTGTTGCGGTTTCGAGATTTTCGATGGATCAAGATCCTCACCGTGTTCTTTAAGTATGCGATCGAATATCACGTCGGCAAGATCGATATCTTCCATTGGAGACACCTCATTTGTTTGGGAAGCATTAGATCCGCAACCAATGAGAATTACGAACAAGGGGGCAAATAATGCTATATGACGCAAAATCGTGTCCTCCATTGTAGCGGAATTTTTCAATAGATTGTCCACAAATTCTTACAAGCCGAACTTTGCAAGTCTCGCGAGAGATCCCTCTCGTTCGCGAGTCTGTTGTACCACCCACTTTAAGTGGGTGGCAAAGCGGACTGAATAACAAAGCATACTAGCTTTCCATTCGTAATGTTGAAAGTTGCCGGGCGTGGGCGGCGGATGTATCGATGTTCAAGTGAATCGTTGCCTTCCATGATTGAGTTTGATCCACGACAAATTTCCAGACTGGGACGACTGCACAGCTTTGGTGGACTAATTCGTATCCACCTTCACTTTGGCTGACGGTTTGAATGGGGAGAGTCCAAATCTCTGCTGGGGTTGTGAAATCGAGCGAAGCATCGATTCCTAGCCATTCATCAACCAGCCCTATTCGTGATTCTTCGGGCAGTTGCTGAATGGTTTCGAGCGGACCGAGTTGCTGCCCGTTCGATCCGTAATAATACCTGTCAGATTGACCGGCAGCCATGCTTGAGAAATTAAATTCGACGCCAAACTGAATCTCTTCCCCAACAGGAAGATCATTGAGTTCGTAGTGAATCTCCAATTGACTCGAATTTTCAGTATCTAAAACAACTGTCTTGATCACCTGACTCCAGAAGTCGCCAATGCGACCTTCACGAGTCATCACTGTTTCAATGCGTGTCGGAGATTTACGAATACGTGATTCGTATACACCTAACAGAAAATCTCCAACCTCACCGTTTCCATTTTTGAAGTCATCGAGAGTCGTTCCCGGTCGCATGAAGTGATCAACAAGAGACTTACGAGGCCAGCGATCATAGGCAATTTGTTGATCAAGATTCGCCTGCTTGAAACGTGCCCCTTCGTGCTTATTGAATTCGATATCGTCCACGTCATCATTCTGCCCAGCGGAGTCGAGAATTGCTTGGTGATATGGCTCTGGACGACGGTTCAATGTCGACAGCAAATTTGTTTTGACGCTCCGGATATCGAGTTCGTAAAGATGTCCACCGCGAGCGGGAGAGAGATAACCGATCAGACGATCACCAGCGAGCCGAATCTCTTTTCGCGCATCAAGGTTATAGTCATCGACAGAAGCATCGACCCAGCGTCCCTCTCGACCTTCTAGATTTTCGATAATCGAATCAGCTGCAATCAAGTGCTCGTAAATTGCATTGCGCAAGTGAGGCAAATACAGCCCGCCGAATGCTCCGTGCCAGTACGGACAGTTGCACTGACCGCGATAGAGGTGCATCTTTGCTTTCTGCAGCAACTCCGGTTGATTTCGACATTCGACCGAATTGCTCAGATCATCAAGCCTGCGGCTGATCTCCATTGACCGCGAATACATCTCGTTACTCTCGGGGTACTTCACAAGAAAGTTTCGCCACATCCCGGCTCGGTAGAAAGGTTTGATCTGTTCCCAGTCGTCTCTCTCCTGAAGATGGTTAAGCTTCTCCTTATAAAT
>JABJMI010000575.1 GCA_018659505.1 Planctomicrobium sp. | reverse complement strand
GTTTATGAAGGTCGTCATGCCCAAGCATGTCGACTCTGTGAAACTCTTCGATGGCAAAGAACCGCTCTTCCACACTTATAAGATTGAAGACGAAATTGATCGCATTCAATCTCGACATGTTCCGCTGCCTGGCGGTGCTTCATTGGTCATCGATCAAACGGAAGCTCTCGTTGCCATCGACGTCAACAGCGGAAGTTATCGCGCCGATAATAACCCGGAGAAGAGTGCGTACTTGGTGAATATGCGGGCAGCTGAAGAGATTGCCCGTCAGATTCGTCTGCGTGACTTGGGGGGGGTGATTGTCAACGACTTTATCGACATGCGAGATGAACGTCATCGCCGCGGAGTCGAAAACAAACTACGTGAATGTGTCGAACGTGACCGCGCTCGAACCAAAGTCTTACGAATCAGCCAGTTCGGTCTGATCGAGATGACGCGGCAGCGAATTCGACCTTCCCTGCAACGCAGCATCTACGAAGACTGTCCTTGCTGTAATGGAACAGGACAGGTCAAGACCGCTGAGAGCATGGCGATTGAAGTCATGCGAGCCTTAATGACTGCATCTGCACACGCTGACGTTTCGGAAACTCGCGTCGAACTGCATCAACAGGTCGCGGACTACCTCATCAACAAGAAACGTCGAGAGATCACCGACCTCGAAGAAGAATACGGTGTCTCTGTGCATGTTAACACAGCGATCAACGTCGGTCCTTCACACCTTCACGTCCGTTGTTTCAACGACAATGGAGCAGCAGTGAAAGGTGCGGACATTCGCATGTAATCTCACTTGGGATTCCAGAGGATTGAGGCGATTATGGGCAGGAAAATTCTTGGAATTATTTCAGGACTTATCTGTGGAGGTCTTACTGTTGCACTCATTGAGAGTATTTCCTCCTTTCTGCATCCAATACCAGAGAATTTCGACCCTAAGAACATCGATCAGATGAAGGCATTTGTTGGCTCCTTGCCAGCAAATGCCTTCATGATTGTTTTACTGGCACATCTGCTCGGCAGCCTGGTCGCAGGGCTGGTCGCAAGTTTAGTTATCAAAGAAACTTGGACTACAGGAGCAATTCTACTTGGTCTATTCTTTACCTCTGCAGGAATCGCGAATCTAGTAATGATTCCACATCCAGCCTGGTTCGCAGTCATTGATACTTTTTTGTATTTACCAGCCGCGTATCTTGGAGCAACATTGGCAGGTTCGATTCTACATTCCAAATCAGATTCTCAGCATGAAATCACTGTCATAGAATCAGACTGATTGCACACAGTGAGCGAACCGAGAAAAATATCCAAATTCGGCAGTTTACGCGACTCACGGAATTCTTACTAATATTTCGCTGTTTCCCCCTTCACAGATTAAGACAACCTGTGATAGTCTTATTTCTCGTGTGAAGAGATTCTCTGGAATCGTTTCTAACAATACATTTGTCTTTGGTTGGCATGGAGGCCATCGTGGAGCCAAGTTCCTCATCAGAACCGCATCTTGATGTGCAAATTCGCTGGTTGATTCGTCGAGACATGGAAGATGTCTTGCGTATCGAAAAATCAACCTACGGGCAAGCATGGACAGACGAAGACTTCTTGACCTGTCTGCGTCAACGAAACTGCATCGGCATGGTTGCTGAACATGATCAGAAAATAGTCGGTTTCATGATTTATGAACTTCATAAATCACGACTACACATCCTGAACTTCGCAGTCGACCCAGAGTGCCGTCGCGGTGGAATCGGTACCCAAATGGTACTGAGATTGATTGATAAGCTCTCTCAACAACGTCGCAATGAAATTTTGATCGAGATTCGTGAGCGAGACCTCGAGACACAACTCTTCTTCCAGAAACAAAGTTTCAAAGCAGTCTGCGTTCTTCGGAGCCACTTTGATGATACTGAAGAAGACGCCTATACAATGCAATTCAGGCTTGATGCACAGAATGGTGCAGTAGAGCTATACGCTCCTCGGAATCGGATTTCGGATATCGAGGCTGCATAAAAGCCAAGCGAACAATTTGATCCCCCCTTTAAGCACTGCCCAGAATCTTTCCGGGCGGTGTTTTTTTGTTGATTAAAATATTGAATTAGAGATTCTTAATGATCGGGATGTAGGTGTGCCATTCAACCCCTTGTGGCAGTTTCCGAATTCCAGTGAACTCAAGATGCAAAACCCGACGATGCTCTTTCGCATTCGGAATTGAGCGTCCGTTCGCATGGACGAGTAACGGTCGCATGACAAATACTGCTCCTGCCTCCGAAGTGATTTGTTCTCGCTGAAAGCCATCGACTTGCAACTCTTTGCCTGTTTGATGAGAACCTGACAGGACTTCCAGTGGACCGTTATCTGTCGTCATTGGATCAAGATGAATTCGCAGCGTGAGCATCGACTGCAAGACTTTCACGGGTGGTTCGGTATGCAAGACTCCTGCGCGAGGACGAGGTTTGGAATAACCTGGAAGTTGCACCGTTTCATCGCTGACGGCGATCAGAAGATCCTTATGCCAAGGAAGCGCCCATGTCTGTTCGGGGGGCTTATCGAAATAAAGGGCACGGATCAAACCAGCATCAGCCCCTAACACTTCAGAAATCAATGAGACTAATTTAGGTGTCTTCCAGAGAGTTGCCACCTCGGGGACGATCTCTAAAACATTTCTGGCTGCATAGACTGAACCAGCTTGTTCTCTGACTGATTCGCTGTTCATTTCTTGAAGTTGTTGGACTGCACCTCGAAGGCGTTCGAGATGATCGAGCGTGTAGACCGAGTCAAGCAGTAACCAGCCATTCTTTTCGAGAGTCTCCGTTCTCATCGGTTCTATTCTTGCTCTGTCTCAGCGGAGGTAGCTGCTGGCTCTTCTGTTTCGGTAGTCACTTCAGTTGACTCACTCGTATCTGTAGGTGAATCAACTTCGGGGGCTGCCTCTGTATCCGTTTTAGAAGGCTCTTCTGTCGACAATACAGAAGCTTCAACAGTTGGCTCAGCGAGTTTCACCATCTCTACGAGCGGATGCTCGAAGAGAATTCG
>JABJMI010000707.1 GCA_018659505.1 Planctomicrobium sp. | reverse complement strand
GCAAGTTGCTCTGTCGGAGCGGTGACTTCGAAGTTCGCTGTGCGGAATGTCGCTCCGTTGGCAGCTTGAGTTAAGAAACAGACTGTCAGACAGACTGCAGCGTTGCTCAGTTTCGCATCCATGCGGTAGACCGTATTTGAATAGGTTTTCAGAATGGGACGTTGTTTGCGAAGCAAACCACGGTGTCATCGACTCGCGAGTTCCATGCGTGTCGAGACTAAACTCCGGTAGCAACTGCCGGACCATTTCTGAATCCAATATGCAATTTGAACTTTTCAGATTGCCTAATCTACAATTCATCAGCGAAAAGGCTGGAAGTTGCAGACTCAATATAGTTTGCTCTCTCTTTTTAGGTCTAGGCGACTTTTTGAAATTGTTGCAAATCCTGGCGTGAATCGATGCAGCCCTTACATCGTCGCACGAATATCTCTTAGAGACTTACAGGTTGACATTTGCACATGCTTCAAAGTGTTGCAAAGGATTGATAATCAACGATATGGGCGAGCGGGGAGCGTAAGCTCCCTGTCTGCGTGGCATTGTGAAAATCCAATCCTCGGTTACGGATTCATTTGAGAACGCGGATTTTCGCGGATGCGGCGGATTGGCGCTGATCAAATTATTCAATTCGAAAGGTCAATAGCAGGATCATGCATTTACCCAGGGGCGAAATTCGTTCAAGGTGTTTAGGAGTGGAGATAATAAAGAATCCGATTCCTAGAATGGTTTTGAACAGCAACGGTGGTTTTGCTTCATTTATAATCCGCGACTATCCGCTGCATCAGTGTCGATCCGCGTTCTAAATTTTTCTTTAAGAATGCCCCAGACATGTTCCTCGGCAATCATGATGCCTCGCTAAGCGGGGAGAGATCGCAATACTTATTCAATCCCTAATTTGTGGGACGTATACTAAGACTTCTTCTTCGGTCGGAAGGCTTGGATTTTTTCTGGGTCGGTCTCCAGGTAGGGACCATCGATCAAGTCAATACAATATGGAATGGCGGGCATGACAGCATCCATACACTCCTTGATTGCTTTGGGCTGACCCGGCAAATTCAGAATTAAGCAGCCGCTACGTATCCCAGCCGTCTGTCGTGAAAGAATTGCGGTCGGAACTGCTTTAAGAGACTCAAACCTCATCAATTCTCCGAAACCGGGCATCATCTTTTCGCAAACAGCTTCGGTCGCTTCCGGGGTCACATCTCTTGCAGCGGGACCGGTTCCACCAGTCGTGACAATCAAGCAACAGCCATCTTGCTCTGCGAGTCGAATCAGAGTTTCGTCCAATAATGGACGTTCATCTGGAACAACGACAGCCATCGGCTCCCATTCCGATATCAGCACATTACGGAAGTATTCCTGAATCGCAGGTCCGCCTCGATCCACATATTCTCCCCGACTCGCTCGATCTGAAACAGTAACAATTCCAATTTTTGCAGCTGTCGTCATCTATTCAATCCGTCGCATGATTAAAGCCAAGGCCAAGGCATAAAAAAACCCGAGAACAGAGAGTCCAAGGGGGGCTGTGGACTTCAATCTATTCCCGGGGGCGATGAGCGTTTGCCGGACCTTCGAAAGCCACTCACCAAGCTTTCGATGGGTGGAACCTTATGGTGAGATTCAAAATCGGTCAATACGGCTTTATGCCTAAATGAGTTCTATTCAATCGTAACTCGACTTAAGCATGTGGGAAGAGTTGTCTTTTGTCGTAAGTTGCTATTTAGAAGTAACTTGCTGGGTCGTTGAGGGACGAGTTTGTACTGGCGGATTTCGCCGATGATGTGACGACCGAGGCTAGAGGAGTTGCCCACGACTTAAATTTAGAACACGACATAGATGCATGTTGAGATCCTATTCCTTGGCAGCGAGGTCTTCCCAGCGGTTGTAGAGTTTGCTCAATTCTTCACCAATGCTTTCCAGTCGTGCTGTCGCTGAACTGATTTCATCTCCAGGTTGTTTGAAGAACTCAGGTGACGACATCGCAGACTGAAGCTCAGATTGCTCAGTTTCGAGTTGATCAATCAGTTCTGGTAGAGCCTCAAGCTCTTTTTTTTCCTTAAAAGAAAGCTTGGCTTGCGTCTGTTTTTCACGAGGCTTTTCTGCTGGAATCGGTGCCTTTGAAGAGATTTTAGCTTCTGGCGGTTGCTGACTTTGCCTCAAATAGTCGTCGTAGCCGCCATCATATTCGCTGATGGTTCCGTCTCCATTGAGGACGAGCGTGCTTGACACGACGTTATTCAGGAAAGCACGGTCGTGGCTGACGAGTAGAATCGTGCCAGAGTATTCGACAAGCAGGTCTTCGAGGAGTTCCAGAGTCTCGGCATCCAGATCGTTCGTCGGTTCATCAAGCACCATCAGGTTTGATGGTCGCTTAAAAATACGAGCGAGTAACATCCGGTTCCGTTCGCCTCCGGACAAAAATCTAGCAGGTCGACGAGCACGCTCAGGAGTGAAGAGGAAATCTTGCAGATAACCGTAGATATGTTTTTGCTTCCCATTGATGGTCAGTTGATCCTGACCTTCTCCTACGTTTTCCGCAACAGTTTTCTCGTCGTCGATCTGCTCACGCAACTGATCGAAGTAGATGACCTGCAAATTTGTGCCGTGACGGATATCACCTGATGTTGGACTATTTTCTCCGAGGATTAACTTTAGAAGCGTACTTTTCCCGACACCATTCGGACCAATGATTCCAATTTTGTCCCCGCGGTCGATGGTTGAAGTGAAATTTTTAATGACCGGTTCGGAATCGGGGTATGCGAAAGAAATGTTTTTAGCATCCATCACCAATTGACCGGAGCGTTCACCTTCTCCGGCTTTCATTTTCACGTTTCCGATTTTGTCTCGTCGCTGACTTCTCTCGTCACGCATTTTCTTGAGAGCGCGCACGCGACCTTCGTTGCGAGTTC
>JABJMI010000172.1 GCA_018659505.1 Planctomicrobium sp. | reverse complement strand
GATCGATCTTGAAGAAGGCAACAGTGCTCTCAAATTGACAACTGCCAGTTATCAACGTCCCAGCGGAGAGAACATTCATCGCTTCCCGGATTCAAAAGAGACAGATGTCTGGGGAGTGACTCCCAACGAAGGATTCCTGGAGAAGTACTCTCTGCCGCAACTTCGTCAATATCAAGCAGACCGCCGCTTACGCGACAATTACTTTCAGCCAGAGCCATTCGAGAGTGAATTCGAGGATACTCAACTAGAAAAAGCCTTGGAGTATCTCTCTGAGCAACTCGGTGAAGAAAAGCCCGCAGAGCCAGCCGCTGAAGACAATAACGAAGAAGCTCCAGAGGCTAAAGACGAGAAGAAAGCTGCGGCGTTAGATGTACCATTCTTACTTGTTCCACGTAAGAACAACATCGGTTAATCTTTCTTTAAACTTTCTAATTCACGTTTTGCCGGACACTTAATGTGTCCGGCTTATTTTTTGTTAGATCATGAATACCCCAAACATACTGCTCGCCATCGAATCATCTTGTGACGAAACCGCTGCTGCGGTCATCGACGAAGACTTGAATGTCCTGAGTAGCGTGATCGCTACTCAAGACGAACTCCATCAACGCTTCGGAGGAGTTGTCCCCGAGATTGCCTCGCGGGCGCATCTCTCCAACATCTTGCCAGTCATTGATGAAGCACTTCGTAAAAGCGAACACAAACTCGAAGATCTCTCAGCGATTGCTGTGATGACTCAACCGGGGCTAGTCGGCTCGCTACTCGTCGGACTCACCGCAGCGAAGACCCTTGCTCTTGTGTTGAATAAGCCGCTCGTGGCACTCAATCATATTCATGCTCACCTGTATGCCTGTCAGATGATTGCTGAGGAGAATCTTTTCCCTGCGATTGGTCTTGTCGTCAGCGGTGGTCATACCAACTTGTATGATTGTTCATCTCCTACTGAGTACGATCTGATCGGGTCAACTATCGACGATGCTGCGGGTGAAGCCTTCGATAAGTCGGCTGCAATTCTCGGTCTGCCTTATCCGGGTGGACCACACATCGCTCGCGTCGCTGAGGACGGTGATCCCAAAGCTTTTCGGTTTCCACGGACCTTCATCAAAGAAGACCGCTTGGCGTTTAGCTTTAGCGGAATCAAGACGTCAATGCGTTATACCGCCCTTGGTCAACCGGGAGCAAAAGTCGAACCGCCGCCACTCACAGAGCAACGAATCGCTGACTTGTCTGCCAGTTTTCAGGAAGCAGTTGTTGATGTATTGATTGCGAAATGTCAGCAGGCAGCACAACAATTCGGAAGAAAATCAGTTTGCATCGGAGGCGGTGTCGCTGCCAATAAAAGATTCCGAGAAAGACTGCAAGAACTTCAGCAACAGTCCGGAATTCGAGTGACCATTGCCCCCATGAACCTCTGCACCGACAACGCAGCCATGGGAGCCATCGCCTGGGAACTCCTCAAACAAGGCAAGACCGCTGAACTCGATGTCGATGTCACACCGGGACTGGTGAGGTTCAAAGGCTGATGTTGAACACATCATTGATTGAAACAATTTATGTCGGATCGATTTTATATTGAAGCTCACTGGGCAGAGACTGTTACACTTGCTGGCTCTGAGGCTCAACATCTAGCTAAGGTTCTGCGAAAGAAAATTGGCGATGTCGTAGAGTTGTTCGATGGTCGAGGTCAACGGGCACAAGCAACCATCGAGGCAATCTCTAAGCGAGATGTTCGGTTAAAATTGATTAACGAGCCAACTTCGACACAGCCATTGATTCCAAACATCACATTGGCAGTTGCCCCACCCAAAGGGGACCGATTCCGGTGGCTGATCGAAAAGGCGACCGAACTCGGAGTTCACAAAGTGATTCCGATTCGGACTGAACGCTCTGTCGTTCGTCCAGGGGAAACAAAGTTAGAGAAACTCCGTCAAACAATGATCGCAGCGTGTAAACAGTGCGGCAGAGACCAATTCATGGAAATCGATTCGGTGACGGAATTCGGTTCACTTCGAGATCGAGCTGACATCCCCGCGAGAAAATACTTTGGAGCGATTCCCACTCCAGATATTGAATGTTCGAACCACAATTCCTCTGAAAGTCGACAAGATGCCCTCATCTGCATCGGACCTGAAGGCGGGTTCTGCTCTCAAGAAGTAGAAGAATTACTTGAGTGGGGAGCTATACCACTCAGCGTTTCCCCACATGTATTACGAGTCGAAACAGCAGCGATTGCGACTGTGGCACACCAAGTCGGGAATTGGTCTAACTAAAGCTCATTTTCAAATGTTTTCCGCAGCTGTTGCAACCAGATCCTGTCCGAATTGAAGAACCCTGGAAACGGATAACACGTCGCTACCTTACAAACTAGAACAAATGCAAAATATGTCTTAGCGAGTTCTGCCTCGTGGCATCAGCATTTCTCATGTGAATCTCCCTCTCCCCCGAAATGGCAAGCCAGGGGGAATAGGCTTAGTTTTCACGACTTAATGGTAAAAACGATTCTTCCCGTTGTAGGAATTCTTCATCTTTTAAGGACTCTAAAACCGATAGACCCCATGTAGATGTTCTGCGGGAGCCTGTTTGATCATGGTTCAGCAAGATTTGAGGAGCACACCCAATCTTGCTGAACCAGTCAAACCTCAAAATAGATCGCAGATCTTATTTAATGGGGAGCAACCGCTCATGCGGACGAATCGAGAACGGATTCGCAGGTTTTGGAAAATCGCAGGACTCTTACTGGCAGGAGTAGGAGTTGGCTGCGCCAATTCTCGTACGGATGTTAGCTACCTTGGCGATCCAAATGTCAGTTATTACCGAGGACATGCCACTGAAATTGACTTCCCAGCGTTGGACACACCTCCAACGCCCGGCGTTATTTCAACAGAGGCACCAGTCACAGTCCGTGATAAGCAGAATCTGCCGATCAGAGAGTTGAGCCTGGAAGAGGCAGTTCAAACGGCATTGATGAATAGCGAAATCATTCGCACAGCTGGGTCATTTCTTTCGACTGGCAACGCTCTTTATACGAATCCTGACCGGATTCCATCCGTTTATGACCCAGCAATTCAAGAATCAGGCGTCTTGTTCGGCGGTCGCGGTGTCGAGGCGGCACTTTCGGCGTTCGATACACAATTTCAGGCGAGTATGATTTGGGGGCGAGACGAACAACCTCAAAATAATTCCATTTTTGGTGGTGGTGTTGGTGGTGGAGCTGCTTTCGTTCAGGAAACAGGAAACTTCACTTCTTCCTTGTCAAAGTCATTCGCACATGGAGGCAGTATTAGCCTCAATCATGATGTGAACTACCGAGGAACGAATGCACCATCGTTATTCCAATCTGTTTATACCGGCAATTTCAATGTGCAATATCAGCTCCCCTTGCTCGCCGGACGCGGGGCAGAATTCACACGTACCGCAGGTCCGATTGGACAGTCTTTCGGAGGTATCTCGGGTGTTTCGCAGGGAGTCTTGATCGCCCGCATCAATAATGACATCACCTTGGCTGACTTTGAATCGTCAGTGCGAAATTTGGTTCAGGATGTCGAAAATACTTATTGGGATTTGTACCTTGCATATCAGACGTTCGATATCGCTTCGGAGGCAAGAGATTCCACTGAAGAGTTGCGGAAGCTTATCGAAGTTCGTTCCGATAAAATCGTCTTACGCTCAGACCTCTACCAGGCAGAAGACCAGTATTTCGCAGCTGAGACAGCAGTCAACAATGCACAAGCGAAAATCTACGAAACCGAAATTCGATTAAGACGACTCCTTGGACTACCTGTCAACGATGGTGAAATTCTGCGTCCGCTGGATGGTCCAGTTTCAGTAGAATTGATTGCAGACTGGTACACGTCGCTGACCGAAGCCTTAACACACCGAGTAGAATTACGACGTCAAAAATGGAACATCAAAAGTCTTGAATTGCAATTAGTAGCAGCCGAAAGCCTGACTCGTCCACGCCTCGACTTTGTCAGTGGATATCAAGTGAATGGACTCGGTGATGATTTACTAGGCTACGATGAACCACAATTCGGGAACTTCTACGAGAATACCACCGGCGGCGACTACACCGGCTGGAATCTCGGGCTGCAAATGCGTTGGGACATCGGCTTCCGATCCGCCAAAGCACAGGTACAAAACTATGAATTACGACTTGCCAAGGCTCATAAAGTTCTCGTGGAACAAGAAGAAGAAATCAGTCACGAACTTGCAGCGTCGTTTCAAGAATTAGCTCGTGCGTACCGAGCGACCTTCGTCAGCTACAACAGGATAAGGGCTTCCTCCGATGAAGTTGCCTTCCGTGAACGCCGGGTGAAAGAAGACCAAGCCGATCCGTTGCTGCGAGCCATTATTCGCCAGGGAGATGCGAAAAATGCTTACTATCAAAACTTGATTGCCTACAACAAAGCGATCACGAACTATCAGCTTCTTAAAGGTGGCTTACTACGCCACCACGGAATCATGCTGGCAGAAGGAGGCTGGGAACAAGCTGCGTACATCGATGCTGAATACCACAGCGACGCCCGCTTGAACGCCATTCCAGCCGTGCATAAAGTCCAAGAACCACCAGCGTTTGCGGTCGACGCACCTTATGGCGGAGTTTATTTGGAACTCCCGCCAACCGAGCCGGTCGCCCCAATCGAAGCCGCACCAGAATTGATAGAAGATCACTCTCCAGCTGCCAAACCAATTCAAGCTCCGGTTCCGCCCGCAGAGGTTCCAAAACCGATGCAGCCTAAAGAGTCGACAACCGTTTCACCGATTTCATTCAAAACGACTACCAAGCCGAGTTTTGATGGAGCCTATCGGAATTGAGCACAACCAGATGAGCAGTGAGTGGGTGATTTAAACCGCATTCTTTTTACTCTCTGGCAAAGTGGTGAGCCAGCCGAATTCTTTCTACAATCTCTGGTATGGCAGGTAACACATTTGGACAAGCGTTTCGTATAACAACCGCGGGGGAAAGCCACGGTCCGGGGAATGTCGTCATTATAGACGGTGTTCCGCCTGGGATTTCGCTGACAATCGATGATCTGATGGTCGATCTGAATCGACGAAAACCGGGGCAAAGCAAAATCGTCACTCAGCGAAAAGAGTCCGACGAGCCAGAAATTCTTTCCGGAGTTTTTGAAGGCAAGACCACCGGAACAAGTCTGGCAATTCTGATTCGTAATCAGGATCAACGTAGCCGCGATTACGGAAACATTCAAAATCTGTACCGTCCTGGTCATGCAGATTATAGCTTCGATGCGAAATACGGATTTCGTGACTATCGCGGAGGAGGCAGAAGCAGCGCCCGCGAAACGACTGCTCGCGTCGCAGCTGGAGTTGTCGCCAAGAAAATTCTCCAGGAAGCATTTGGCGGGAACGTCATTGGGTATGTAACCCAAGTCGGAGACATCAAAGCCGACATTCCTAACCCGGCGAATGTCACTCTCGAACAAGTAGAGAAGCTTCCAAATGGCGAAGCAAACATTGTTCGCTGTCCAGATTTCGATGCAGCTGAGAAGATGATTCACCTGATTGACGATTGCCGCAAAGCGGGCGATTCCATCGGCGGAGCAGCTGAAATCGTCGCGACCAACATTCCGCCCGGACTCGGTGAGCCTGTTTTCGATAAACTCAAAGCCGACTTCGCGAAGGCTCTATTTTCTTTGCCTGCGGTGTTAGGTGTCGAATATGGGATCGGCTTTGGCTGCGTCACGATGAAAGGCAGCGAGCACAACGACTTGTTCACTTCAGAAGCGGACAATGGTGAAACTAAAATTGTCACGAAATCAAATCGACACGGAGGCATGTTAGGCGGGATTTCGACTGGAATGCCAATCGTGCTTCGAGCAGCGGTCAAGCCGACAAGCAGTCTG